>CAXQRU010000166.1:0-20367 GCA_964226685.1 Polaribacter sp.
GCTCTTCCGATCTTTCTAAATAAAAATTCTTCTACGCAAACTTGATTGCGGCCATGTTTTTTAGCCTTATACAAAGCGGTATCGGCATGCTTAATCACGTCTTCTAAAGAGTGGTCATTACTGTGAGGGGTTACAGAGCCACCGATACTGACTGTCACATAATCTGAAGTGCTTGAATTGGTATGGGCAATTTTTAAAGACTCCACGGCGCGTCGAATATCTTCTGAAACTTTAAGTGTGCCTTTTATATTAGTATTTGCCAAAACTACTATGAACTCTTCGCCCCCATAGCGACCAAATAAGTCACCAGATCGTTGCAATACATCTTTAATGGCTGCACTCACTTTTTGTAAGCAGGTATCGCCAGCAGGGTGGCCATAGTGGTCGTTGTACTCTTTGAAATGGTCAAGATCTAACATGAGTACAGCAATAGATCGGTGTTGCCTGGCCATGAGCGACCATACTTCCATAGCATGCTCGGTAAATGCCCGCCGATTATAGATTTGCGTTAGGCTGTCAAATCGGTGCAATGATTCAAGCTCAGCATAGAGTTTGTTTAACTGCTGTTGCATCGACAGGATTCGCTCCATCGCTTTAATTTTTGCCTGAATAATGATGCGACTGACAGGTTTAATGAGATAATCATCACCACCTGCTTCAATGCCCTCGTTATAATCATCATCTTCTGTTTTTCCTGAGACAAAGATGATGGGTATCCATTCTTCTTGGCTTTCCCTGATTAAGCGAGTCGTTTCAAGACCATCTAAGCCTGGCATTTCAATATCCATAAAAATCATATCGACAGTGTTTTGTTCGAGGTACTGTAGAGCCTCTTCTCCACTGGTCACTGGAATAGCGACATGGTTGATTGCCTCAATATCTTGAGTCAACCTTTTGATGAGTGTGCGACTATCTTCAACGACTAGTATGCGCATATTGGGTTCTATCTAATTGAGGCTGATTAATAACCCTATTTTTATCTGGGGTCTGGTTATTAGAGCCATATGAATCTTCAGCTATCATCAAATTGAGTTTAGCATAGTTACCAGAAAGCTCTTGTTTTCGCTTAATTTTTGACGTTTGTCTGTATTTTGAGCGAATTAAGGTGCTAATCTCTGCGAAGACGGTCTTTAACAGCGATAGGGTTGGGTAGATTGAAAATGACGATGTAGCTGGAAATTAAGAATGTAATGATGGCAGTGGCCTGAATCAGTGTGGAGGCTTTTTCTGAGATCAGTGACGCTTTGATGGCTATAACACTGATGAGTAGTGAAAATTCACTGATTTGGCCCAATCGAAGGCCGATATCCCAAGATAAGGCTTTGTTTTCATGGTGACGGCTCAGTAAAAAACGAAAACAAACGGGTTTTGTGATCAACATGGTGATCGCCAGTAGGGAGGCTGCAACAATGACGGTGGGTAAGAGCGCCAAATTAAAACTAGCCCCTAATGAGAAGAAAAACATAATCAAAAAGAAATCTCTGAGAGGTTTCAAATTTTCGGCAATATATTGAGAAATTGGGCTGGTCGCTAAACTAATACCCCCAATAAATGCGCCAATTTCGGAAGAGAGGCCCAAGTATTCGGCTAACTCAGACATTCCCAGACACCAACCGAGTGCTAATAGAAAGGTGTATTCATTGTAGCGGTCAAAGGCAGCCAGTAGTGGCACGATGATAAATTTTACGCAAAGCCAGGCAAAAAGAATGATGAGAGGGAGAGCTATAATAGTGAGTCCAAATTTTCCTGCATCAATGTTGCCGGAGTTTCCGCTCAACAAGAACATTAAGCACAAAATGGCGATAAAATCTTGCAATAAAAGCAAGCCAATCATCATTTCGCCTGTTCTCTTGTGATGTAGCACGGTCGTTGGTAGCAGTTTGATTCCGATGATGGTGCTGGAAAACATCATGGACATTCCGATCACTACCGACTCTATTGGAGAAAAGCTAAATAAGGTGGCTATGCCATAGCCAATGCCAAAAAATAAAGCGGAACTGACTGCGGCTATAGGTGTTGCTTGCTTTATCACTGAAATGAGTGCCTTGGGCTGCATGTCTAGCCCCAGCAGAAACAATAGGAAAATAATTCCTACGCGAGATAGTTGTTCTATCAGAGCAACATTGTTGATCAGCTCAAAGCCATGCGGGCCTAATAACGCGCCGATTGCAATATAGGCTACCAGTAGGGGTTGTCTTGTGTAGAGTGCTAGGCTGGCTAGGATCGCTGCCCCAGTGAATATCAAAAAGAATGTCTGAGTTAGCGATCCTTCCACCTATCTAGGCCTGTCTACGCCTAAATAAGGGGATAGGCTGATCTACGGAGGTTTGATAACCTTCGGTAAAATCATCCAGAGAGCGTAATGCCGCTTCCAGGTTGGTTTCTTCAAGTTGGAACGCATTAAAGCCGCAACGTTTTAGATAACACAGTTGGTCTCTTACGATATTTCCTACGGCTCTGATTTCACCTTGAAAATGGTATCGCTCTCTTAATAAGCGAGCCTTAGAAAAACCCCGGCCGTCGGTAAAGATGGGAAAATCAATAGCTATTACAGCCAGTTGAGTGATTTTCTCAAGTTCCAGGTCGTCTAATTGGGTGTCGGCCTCTATCCAAAGACTGATGTTGTCTTTATTTTGCAGATCGGGGTTGTTCGACCATAGCTTGGCTGGAATGAAAACATTCTGTGACCCAATATCGTCAGCATTGTCTACCTTGATCCAGTTATCCTCGACAATAGCTCGATCTTTAATGATTTGCGGCATAAACACGCTCCTTAAATGGTTTGATCCCCAGTCTGCGGTAGGTGCTTAGGAAGGTCTCGCCCTCTATGCGTTGCTCCACAAACAAATCAACTATCTTTTCGATAACATCAGGAATCTCTTCTTGTCCAAAGGCTGGGCCTAGAACATTACCCAAAGAAGCGTCAGTGCCAGCATTGCCGCCTAATTGTATCTGGTAGAACTCCTCGCCTTTTTTATCGACGCCGAGAATGCCTATGTGGCCTACATGGTGATGACCGCAAGCGTTCATACAGCCTGAAATATTGACATCCAAATCACCAAGGTCATAAAGGTAATCCAGATCATCAAACCTTCTCTGAATGGCTTCTGCAATGGGGATCGATTTAGCATTGGCTAGAGAGCAGAAATCGCCACCAGGGCAGCATATCATGTCGGTTAGTGTGCCAATATTGGGGGTCGCAAAGCCAGCGACTTTGAGCTCCTGCCAGAGGGCGAATAAATCAGTGCTCTTCACATCAGCCAGAACAATGTTTTGTTCGTGGGTAGTTCGCGCCTCACCAAAGCTGTACTGATCGGCAAGATCGGCAATTCTCTCTAGTTGCACGTCGGTAATATCGCCAGGAGCTACCCCCGTTGGTTTGAGCGATAGCGTAATGGCGTGATAGCCAGGCACCTTGTGAGGGCGAACGTTACGCTCTAGCCACTTAGAGAAAGCGATAGACTCACTTTTTTGGTTTTCGATCAACTGTGCAGCCGCCTCAACATCGATCTTTTCATAAGCGGGCTCAGTGAAGAAGCTAGCCGCTCTTGCAACTTCCTCTTTGGTCAATGTCGCTTCGCTATCTTTAATGGGGAGCCATTGTTTTTCAACCGCTTCGGCAAAGGCTTCAACGCCCATCGCCTTGACCAGAATTTTGATGCGAGCTTTATATTTGTTATCTCTTCGGCCATGTAGGTTGTAGACGCGTAAAATGGCATCCAGATACGTCAACAAATGTTGCCAAGGTAAGAAGGCATTAATTTCAGAGCCTATGATCGGTGTACGTCCTAAACCGCCGCCAACAAAAACTTTGAAGCCTACTTCGCCCTCATCATTTAAACAGACCTTTAACCCAATATCATGAACACTGATGGCAGCACGATCATTATCAGAACCGGTCACTGCAATTTTGAACTTTCTGGGCAGAAAAGCAAATTCTGGGTGAAAACTTGACCACTGACGAATAATCTCGCAGTAAGGTCTGGGATCGACAAGCTCATCGGCAGAAACACCGGCAAATTGGTCAGAGGTGGTATTGCGAATACAATTGCCACTGGATTGAGTTGCGTGCATATCAACACTGGCAAGCTCAGCTAGAATGTCGGGCACTTGGGCCAATTCAGGCCAGTTAAATTGAATATTTTGTCGGGTACTAACGTGGCAGTATCCTTTATCGTAGTGCCTAGCGATATGAGCCAGTTTACGAAGTTGAGTGCTATTGAGCATGCCATAAGGGACATTCACTCGAAGCATGGGAGCTAGCCTCTGAATGTACAGCCCATTTTGCAGTCTTAATGGCAGAAATACAGCATCGCTTAGCTCACCATTGAGGTAGCGATGGGTTTGATCTCTAAATTGTGCGATGCGTTGATTAATGATGTCGCGATCATAATGGTCGTATTGATACATGGTCACTATGGTGGTTGGTTACAAAGATGCGAAGAATACACGAAAATGTGCTTATAAGCGATTAAATTCATGTATTTGTGTTTGTTTTGTTGAGCTTTTTATGGCTTATATGATATATCTAAGGTCGAAAATAATTATCACAACCCCATAATAATGATTACAGGTGATTAAATGTCTAACCAAACTGATACGGATTCAAAAGATAGCGTTTTCGATGCAGTGGCCGCTGTTGTCTTAGTGGCTATTTTTGTGGGCACAGCCATACTTTGGGTGAGTAGCCAGTAGCTCTTTATACCACTTGCTTCACAATTATGACAATCACGCCAACCAGTGTGATTGTCATAATAATACCCGCCAAAATAAAAATCCCAATATTTCCCTTTTTGAAGTCTCTTTCCCTGTTTTTTTGATTTTGTATGCCAAATGCGGCTGCAAAGGCACTCATCAGTGCACTAAATAGGTTGATTTTGTCGTTTTTAGTGTCTTTGGGGGCATTCATTGTATATTCCATCGAGTTGTTAAAATAAATTTGTTTTGCCAATAGTGTTGGCCTTGGCGAATATAGCTGTTAATGTTGCCGAAAAACTTGGAAGCTATTGTACACATGCCTGAAAATTTAACCATTATTCTTGCTAGCGTGATGTTATTGGGAGCTCTGATCCAGTGGGTGAGTTGGTGGATTAAAGTACCTGCTATCTTGGGTTTGTTGCTAGCGGGGATTTTGCTAGGCCCGGTTACTGAGGTCATTTTCCCCGATAAGCTATTTGGAGAGACGCTTTTTAGTTTTGTGTCCTTAGGGGTAGCTATCGTCCTATTTGAAGGTGCGCTAACCTTGAAGTTTTCAGAGATTAAGCATCACGGTTCGGTAGTAAGAAATCTGGTGACATGGGGAGCTGTGGTTTCTTGGCTAACTATGGGGGCTGGGTTTTATTGGTTAACCGATTTAGGCGGCTCTTTGTCGCTATTGTTTTCCGCACTGGTTGTAGTGACCGGGCCAACGGTGATTGTTCCTTTGTTGCGTACGGTTAGACCGAATCAAAATGTCAGTAATATCCTACGTTGGGAAGGGATTCTGATTGATCCCCTTGGCGCCCTATTCGTTGTATTTATGTTCGAGTTTGTTATTTTTGGCCTGGACGACTCCCTCTTAACCTTCTTAAAAGAAATTGTGATTGGATGCTGTGTAGGTACGCTAGCGGGGATCCTTCTAGGTTCGATATTAAAGCGCCATTTATTGCCAGAATATCTTCAAAATGTCTTTGTGCTTGGTTTTGTGCTGGCCGCGTTTGCATTATCCAATCAGCTTGGGCATGAGGCAGGGCTAATCGCCGTTACCATTATGGGTATTTACCTGGCCAACACTAAAGATTTGGATATCCAAGAGCTATTGAGTTTTAAAGAAACGCTATCAGTGATTATTATCTCGGTTCTCTTTATTTTACTGGCGGCTAGAATTGAGTTTTCTCAGTTGGAGCAGATTGCGTCCATTGCGTTACCAGTCTTGGGTGTAGTATTTTTAACCAGGCCGTTCGTGGTCTGGTTGACTACTTTGCGATCCAATTTAACATGGCAAGAAAAAGCTTTGATTTCATGGGTGGCTCCAAGGGGCATTGTGGCGGCGGCCATCTCTTCACTATTTGCTATCAAGTTGGCCAAAGAGGGAGATTTCCCTGGTGCTGAGCTGTTGCCAGCCTTAACATTCATGGTGATTGTGGTGACGGTGGCTTTACAGAGCTTGACGGCTCGCTCCGTTGCTCGCTGGCTGGGTGTTGCCGAAGATGAGCCAACGGGTGTGTTAATTGTTGGTGCCAATCCCTTTGCTAGAAAGTTGGGGGTTGTGCTTAGTGAGTTGGGTTTCAAGGTTCGATTGGCTAGCCAGACCTGGTCTGAAATTCACGCGGCCAAGATGGAGGGCTTAGACGGATATTTAGGTAACCCCGTCTCAACTCATGCTGATCGCAACCTAGATTTGGGTGGTATAGGGTTTTGTGTGGCTCTGTCGAGAAGGCCTGATTTAAATATGTTGGCTATGATGAAGTTTCGCAATGATTTGGGCCGTAAGTGTGTGTTCAGTTTGGTTGATGATCGCAACCTTGGCGATGCCCGTAAAGATAGGTCAGTCACCACAGAGCATTTACGAGTGCCGGGATTATTTGGTAGCGATATTACCCTGAGTAAGCTTTTGCGGCTATTAACGGCCGGTGCGTCCATTAAGGTAACAACCCTGACTAATGAGTTTACATCGGCAGAATATGAAGAGCATTATGGCGAGCGCGCGATTCGGTTATTGTGTGTTGATGATAAGAAAAAAATTCATTGGTTTACGGATGAAAAGACCCCAGATTTAAAAACAGGTTATGCTTTGGTTTCGTTGATTATGACCGAAGAACAGGTGAAAGCAGCCTAATTGATATTAGAGGTAAGAGAAAATGGTGTTTATTACAGAGTCGGCCCAAGAATACTTAGCTGGCCTTTTATCGAAGCAAGAAGGGGACAACATTGGTATTCGTATGTTTGTCTCTAACCCAGGCACTCCTCAAGCGGAGACTTGTATCGCCTACTGTCGCCCTGGCGAGGAGTCTGAAGATGATGAAGTGGTTGATTATCAGACATTTAAAGCTTACTTTGAGAAGAAGAGCTTGCCGTTTTTGCAAGATGCTAAGGTTGATTATGCCAGTGATAAAATGGGTGGCCAGTTAACCATTAAAGCCCCTAACTCTAAAATGCCTCAAGTTAATGATGACAGTCCGGTACAGGATCGCATTAACTATGTGTTGTACAACGATATCAACCCTGGATTGGCGGCACATGGTGGGCAAGTGAGCCTGGTTGAATATACCGATGATCATTATGCAATATTGAAATTTGGTGGAGGTTGCCAAGGTTGTAGTGAGGTAGATTTGACACTAAAAGAAGGGGTAGAAAAAACGCTAATGGAAAAAATTCCCGAGCTTGCAGGGGTTCGCGATACGACCGATCACTCAGATACAAGCAATGCCTATTATTAGGTTTAGCTATTGCGTGCATACCAATAATTTATTTTATTAATGGTTTCTTGCTAACTATCATCTTCATATCCGTTGATTAAGAGGGTATTGAAGTGGATAAATTTACGATATTTGGGCGCCCTAGCTGTGGTTACTGCCGTTTGGCGAAAGTGTTGCTTGAGCGCAAAGGTCTAGCATTAAATTGGATTGATATGGAGCAAGAGGGTATTACGAAGGCTGATCTGGAAGTGACAATTGGCAAGCCGGTGTTGACGGTGCCACAAATTTTTCATGGAGAAGAACATGTGGGCGGTTATACGGAGTTGGTCAGTTATCTAGAGAAAGTAGCCTAGTGAGCGCCAAGGCGCTCACATTTGCTTGGTTACTTGTTTTTTAGGGCTTTTAAGGTTGCGTCCATTTTCAAAAGCGACTCTTCAGTCGTCTCCCAGTTGATACAAGCATCAGTGATGGAAACTCCATAAGCTAACTGAGATTTATCCTCCGTGAGTTTTTGGTTGCCGGCATTTAAATTACTCTCGATCATCAAGCCAATGATACTCTTGTTGCCATCCACGATTTGTTGAGTAATGTTCTCCATGACTAAAACCTGCAGGTTGTGATCCTTGTTTGAATTCGCATGACTGCAATCAACCATAATGTTTTCGCTGACATTTTTAGCACGAAGCTCCTTTTCACACTCAGCAATACTGTGTGAATCGTAATTTGGTTTTCCGCCGCCACCTCTTAACACAACATGCGCGTAGGGGTTGCCACGAGTATGAGTAATGGCCACTTGCCCTTCATTGTTAATACCCAGGAACCGATGAGGGTTAGCGACCGATTCCAGAGCATTAATCGCAACGGTTAAGCTACCATCGGTGCCGTTTTTAAAGCCTACTGCACAAGAGAGGCCGCTCGCCATTTCTCTATGAGTCTGTGACTCTGTGGTTCTGGCGCCAATGGCAGACCATGAGATCAAATCCTGAAGGTACTGAGGAGAAATTGGGTCTAAGGCCTCTGTTGCAGTGGGTAAGCCGATTTCTGCAATATCTATCAATAGCTTGCGCCCAATATGTAGGCCTTCTTCGATTTTGAAGGAGTCATTTAAGTAGGGATCATTGATTAAGCCTTTCCAGCCAACCGTCGTTCTAGGTTTCTCAAAGTAAACTCGCATAATAATAGCGATAGTGTCTTTGACTTTATCAGCAAGATCGCGTAAGCGGTGAGCGTACTCGATAGCGGCTTTTGTGTCATGTATTGAGCAGGGGCCAATCACGATCATCAGTCGATCATCTTTACGATCTAATATGTTAGACACAGTCTCACGACCTTTTGAGACAGTTTCTAGCGCTTTATCAGTGATGGGTAGCTCAGCTTTTAATTTGGCAGGGGAGATTAATACTTCCTGCGAGACAATATTTAGATTTTCAATGGGCTTGTTTGACATTACCTGTGTATCCAAAATGCATAAATTCTGCATTGTACTGTAAATAGGGTCGATTTCCATTATTTTTAGGGATTTAGATCAACTTGATAAGTTTTTGCGTAAAACATGGTATTAATTAAATCTAGGAAGCTTTATGCATGTTGCTGTGATTGGCGCCGGAGGTATTGGTAGTGCTCTTGTGGAGTGCTATCGTTTGCGTTCTGATATTGAACATATTCACGTCTTTTCAAGGGGGGTGTCGGTCCAGGTTTCAGATACCCTCAGTCAGTACCCACTTGATTTATGCTCTGAAGCGAGTATCGAGCAGGCCAGCTCGCAGGTGCGGCACCCCTTATCGCAAGTCATTGTAGCCACGGGCTTATTGCATGATGAGCAAATGCTGCCTGAGAAGTCGATTTCGCAATTAACCATGGAGCATTTTCAAAAGCTTTTGGCGGTCAATACTGTCGGGCCAGCTTTGGTGGCGAAGCACTTCCTGCCCAAGCTAACCAAAGATAATGCTGTATTTTCAATGCTGTCTGCACGAGTGGGCAGTATTTCTGATAATCGCTTGGGGGGTTGGTATTCCTACCGAGCCTCAAAAGCGGCTTTGAATATGATTATCAAAAGTCTAGCAATTGAATATGCTCGCAAGCTTCCAAAGGCTTGTATCGTGGGGTTACACCCCGGAACGGTCGATACCCGGCTATCGAAGCCCTTCCAAAAAAATGTTCCTGCTAAGCAGTTGTTTAGCAATGAGCAATCCGCTCAATATTTGCTGAAGGTCATAGCAGGCTTATCCCCAAAAGATTCAGGTAAGTGTTTTGCTTGGGATGGGCAAGAGGTGCCTGCTTGAACAAAGTACAGACGCTACGCTTTATTCTAGGAGATCAATTGAATCGCTGCATCAGTAGCTTAGAGGGTGTCGATCTCAAAAACGATGTGATCTTCATGTGTGAAGTGCTCGAGGAGACTCAATACGTTAAGCACCACAAAAAGAAAATTGCATTAATATTCTCGGCCATGCGTCACTTTGCTAGAGAGTTACAAGAGGAGGGTTTTCAGGTCGATTATATCCGTCTAGACAGCCCGGGGAATTCAGGTAGTTTTTCTAGTGAGTTGGAGCGAGCAATAAAGCGTCACCAACCCAGTAGCATAAAAGTTACGATGCCGGGTGAGTATCGAGTATTGCAGTTATTGCAATCGACCCTTAAGTCCTCGGGGGCCAACTTTTCAATTGAGGAAGATAGCCGCTTTCTAACCACTCCCGATTTTTTTAAGCACTGGGCGCAGGGGCGAAAAGAGTGGCGTATGGAGTATTTTTATCGAGAGGTAAGAAAAAAACACCATATTTTGATGGAGGCGAATGCACCTGTTGGTGGTAAATGGAATTACGATGCGCAAAATCGAAATTCACTACCTGAGGAAATCCGTATTCCCGCTGCCACAAGGTTTGAGCCAGATGAATTGACCCAAGAGGTTCTGGATCTTGTGGCTGCTCGATTTGCTGATCATTTCGGTGAGTTAGAGCCGTTTTCTATGGCGGCCACTCGCCAGCAAGCGCTTAAGGTGCTTGATGAATTTATCAAAAATCGCTTGTCTAGCTTTGGTGATTATCAAGATGCTATGAGGCAGGGCGAGCCGTGGTTGTTCCACTCGCACATTAGTTTTTACTTAAACTGTGGTCTGCTGCTGCCGATGGAGGTGGTTCGCGCTGCCGAGGAGGCCTATTATCAAGCCCAGGCGCCTTTGCACTGTGTGGAGGGGTTTATTCGTCAAATTGTCGGCTGGCGAGAATATGTCATGGGTTTTTACTGGATGGTGATGCCCGATTATTCAACACAAAACTTCTTTCAGGCCAAAAGATCGTTGCCGGGCCTGTATTGGACGGCCAATACTAAGATGAACTGCATGGCTCAATGTGTTAAAGAAACTCAGCAAAACGCCTATGCACACCATATTCAGAGGCTTATGGTGCTAGGCAACTTTGCCTTGCTGGCTGGTATTTCTCCCAAGGAAGTTAACGAATGGTACTTGCTAGTCTATGCTGATGCCTACGAGTGGGTAGAGTTGCCTAATGTATCGGGTATGGTGTTGTTTGCCGATGGGGGGGTGCTTGCGAGCAAACCCTATATCGCAGGCGGCAATTACATACGCAAAATGTCCAATTATTGTGACTCTTGCCGTTATGATGTCAATAAAAAAAATGGCGAGCAAGCCTGTCCATTCAATTACTTATATTGGAATTTTCTATCCCAACATGAACAAAAATTATCGAATAATCCTCGCTTGAGAATGCCCTATGCTAGTCTTCGAAAAATGTCAGATGACAAGCGTAAACTCATCGCGACCGATGCTAGCCGATTTTTCAAGGCGCTGGAGTCAGGCGAGGTGGTCTGAAGAAGATTAGCGGTTGAATTCACTATTTGCTACCATACCGTCTCCTTACTGATTGGACGTAATATGAATTCATCTCCCCGCTTGGTTGTTGCTCTCGACTTTGACGATGTTAATTCCTGTCTATCGCTAGTCGATTCCTTATCCCCCGACCAGTGCCGTTTAAAGGTGGGTAAGCAGCTGTTTACCCTGGCCGGCCCTGCGTTGATTGAAAAGTTGACGGCTAAAGGCTTTGATATTTTTCTGGATTTAAAATACCACGATATCCCCAATACTGTTGCCAAAGCGGTCACTGCAGCTTGTGATCTAGGCGTTTGGATGGTAAATGTTCACGCCAGTGGCGGTGAGCGCATGATGCAGGCGGCGGCTGAGGCTGTCGCAGGGGCGGCGCACAAGCCGCTATTAATTGCGGTAACTGTCTTGACTAGTATGGAGCAGGCCGATCTTAACGGTATTGGTATCGATGGCAGTGTAGAGCAGCAAGTCATGAGGCTGGCTGATTTAACCAAAAAATCGGGCTTAGATGGCGTAGTTTGCTCGGCTCAAGAAGCGCCACTGCTAAGAAGTCGTCTTGGAGATGATTTTTGTTTGGTGACGCCAGGCATTCGACTGGCCTCACTTGGGGATGATCAGCGCAGGGTGTTAACACCCAAAGAGGCCATCTTAGCGGGTAGTCATTATATTGTAGTAGGTAGACCCATTACGCAGGCAATAGACCCTTTGGCGGTTTGTTGTGAAATTAATCGTTCGATAGAGGAGCTATAATGAGTTTTCCAGTCATCACTATTGATGGTCCCAGTGGTGCAGGTAAGGGCACCTTGGCAATGAGGGTTGCTCAACACTTTAATTTCACGTTTTTAGACAGTGGAGCGCTTTATCGTCTGACGGCATTATCTGTCCTTAATAATGAAGTTGACCCAAGCGATGAAGATGCCGTTGAAGCCATCGCCGCTTCATTAGATATTGGTTTCCAGATTGAGAATGGACAGGTGTTAGCGTTTCTTGATGGAGAAAATGTGAGTGATGCGATACGGCAGGAAAAGGTTGGCATGATGGCCTCTGTTGTGGCGGCTTACCCAGGCGTGAGAGCGGCATTGTTAGACAAGCAGCGTCAGTTTTGCCGGCCACCTGGTTTGGTGGCTGATGGTCGCGATATGGGGACAACCGTCTTTCCCAATGCGAACGCTAAGATTTTTTTAACAGCAAGTGCCGAAATTCGTGCTGAAAGGCGCCATAAGCAGTTGATTGATAAAGGGGAATCTGTTAGCCTTCGCGCTCTGAAGAAGGATATTGAAGAGCGAGACAAAAGAGACTCTGAGCGATCGAGTTCTCCTCTATTGCCTGCTAAAGATGCACTAATGCTTGATAGCAGTGATATGGATATAGATGAAGTGAGTGAGGCAGCCATAGCCTATATTGATAGCAAGCTTAAGTAGTTTGTATAGTTATCAGTAGCTTAGGCTTATCTTTTAAGCTTTATTTAAACTATTTTTGCTTATGATTACTCGCCAGGAGTTAAGCAAAAATGCAATGAAACCGGCCCGTGTTCCTGGTTACGCGGTAGAGCAAATCTGTAGAGCTCGCTTAACGACTCCACGGATTTGTGCTGATAAAATAGGTATATGTACATGAGCGAAAATTTCGCAGATCTCTTCGAAGAGAGCCTCAAAACCGTTGATATGGTCCCTGGCTCGATTGTTACCGGTGTTGTAATCGATATTGATAAAGACTGGGTTACAGTTCACGCTGGCTTAAAGTCAGAGGGCGTTATTCCTGCCTCACAATTTGTCAACGAACAAGGTGAAATGTCACTGGCCATTGGTGATGAAGTGCAAGTAGCACTTGAAACCGTAGAAGATGGCTTTGGTGAAACCCGCCTTTCTCGAGAAAAAGCCAAGCGCGCTGAATCTTGGAAAGTGTTGGAAGCGGCACACAGTGCTGATGAAGTGATTAATGGTATCATCACAGGTAAAGTCAAAGGTGGCTTCACTGTTGATGTTGCTGGAATTCGTGCGTTCTTGCCTGGTTCACTGGTCGATGTGCGTCCAGTTAGAGAGACCACGCATTTAGAAGGCAAAGAGCTAGAATTTAAGGTTATCAAGCTTGATCAGAAGCGCAACAATGTTGTGGTATCTCGTCGCGCGGTGATGGAGCAAGCGAATTCTGAAGAACGTGAAGAGTTGCTAGCGAATCTTCAAGAAGGTTCTGAAGTTAAAGGTATCGTTAAAAACCTTACTGATTACGGTGCCTTCGTTGATTTGGGTGGTGTTGATGGTCTTCTTCACATTACCGATATGGCTTGGAAGCGCATTAAGCATCCAGGTGAGATTGTCAATGTTGGCGATGAAATCGACGTTAAAGTACTTAAGTTTGATCGTGATCGTAACCGTGTATCACTTGGTCTTAAGCAATTGGGTGAAGATCCTTGGGTTGCTATCACTAAGCGTTACCCAGAAGGTGCTAAGACGGAAGCTGTTGTTACCAACTTAACTGACTACGGCTGTTTTGCTGAAATCGAAGAGGGTGTGGAAGGTCTTGTTCACGTTTCAGAAATGGATTGGACTAACAAAAATATCCATCCTTCAAAAGTCGTTCAGTTGGGCGATAAAGTTGAAGTTATGGTTCTTGATATCGATGAAGAGCGTCGTCGTATTTCATTGGGTATCAAACAATGTCAAGAAAATCCATGGGATGCATTTGGTCGTCAATATGCTAAAGGTGACAAAATCTCTGGTAAGATCAAGTCAATTACCGATTTTGGTATCTTTATTGGCCTTGAAGGTGGTATTGATGGTCTGGTTCATTTGTCTGACATCTCTTGGAATGAAACCGGTGAAGAAGCCGTGCGTCGATACAAGAAGGGTGATGAATTAAATACCGTTATCCTTGCTATTGACCCAGAGCGTGAGCGTATTTCACTGGGCGTTAAGCAACTAGAAGATGATCCCTTCTCAGCTTATGTTAGTGAGAACGACAAAGGTTCGATTGTTAAAGGTACTGTGAAAGAAGTTGATGCTAAAGCAGCTATTATTACCCTAGCTGAAGAAGTTGAAGCTGTTCTCAAAGCCTCAGAAATTAGCCGAGATAAAGTTGAAGATGCTCGTAATGTACTCAGTGTCGGTGATGAGATCGAAGCTAAGATTATCAGCGTTGATCGTAAAAACCGCACCCTTGCATTATCTGTTAAGTCTAAAGATGCGGCCGATGAGCAAGAAGCGATAAAAGAGCACAGTGCTAAGAATGAACAAGCGGCACCGGCTACTTTGGGCGACTTGATTAAAGCTGAAATGGAAAGCAAAGATAATCAATAAGCTGTGAGTGAGCGCGCTATTGCGCGCTCACACTTTGCTGTAGGCTTTACTTTTTAATATGATTTGGCTGTAAGTTAGGTCAAGACTATTCAAATAACTTCCTGGAGTTATCATGACTAAATCCGAATTAATAGAAAGAATGGCGAATCAGCAAGATCAGTTATCTGTTAAAGATGTCGAGCTGGCAGTTAAGTTGATGCTGGATCATATGTCGCAAGTATTGTCCTCTGGTGAGCGCATAGAGATTAGAGGATTTGGTAGTTTCTCACTGCACTATCGGGAGCCTAGAACTGGTCGTAATCCTAAGACTGGTGAATCAGTTGAGTTGCCTGGTAAGTATGTACCTCACTTTAAGCCGGGTAAAGAGCTTCGAGATAGAGTGAACAGTAGTCTAGAGAAAAGCTAGTTTATGTCCTTGATTAAAAGGTTGATAATACTGCTTTTTTTCGTTTTTTTTGTTGTGTTAGGCGTAATCTTCGCCTCGGATAACCCATCTTATATCCCGCTCAATATTTTTGGAATACAAATTCCTTCAGTGGCCATAGGTTTGGCGTTAAGCGTTGTGTTTTTTTTAGGGGTGCTTCTGGGTTGGTGCTTTAGTCACGTATCTAATTTTTTTATTCGTCGTACGATTTCGAAAAAGGATCGTTTGATAGAAAAGCAATCTGAAGAGTTGGCAACTCTGCGTGCTGCTCTGCTGAGAGATTAATTGTGCCATCCGTTCCTGGTTGGCTGGCTTACCTTTCGTTGATTTTGGCGTTTGCTTTTTGTTTTTGGCAAGGTGCTCGATTTTCAGCAAGACGTCAACAAACCACTTCCGCAGTTGATCAACATTATCTAAAAGGCCTTAATTTTCTACTTAATGAGCAGTCTGATGAGGCTATTGATACCTTCGTTAGGGCGCTTGAGGTTAATGCTTCCACTCTCGAAACCCATTTGTCTTTGGGTAACTTACTACGGCGCAGGGGTGAAGTAGATAGGGCGATAAAAATTCATCAAAATTTACTGGCTCGGCCCAACTTGACCGTAGAGCAGCAGCATCAGGCTGAGTATGAGTTGGCGGTAGATTTTATTAAACTTGGGCTTTTTGATAGGGCAGAGAAAATACTGTCCGTATTGATAGAGCGCGATGGTGTATTTAGAGAGAAGAGTTTGCATCGCTTGTTGGAATTGCATCAGGCGCAAGGTGATTGGCAACAAGGTTTAGATGTGATTCAGTCCCTACAGGGAACTCGCCTTAAAGCCGCAGAATTTCAGTCATTAAGGGCGCATTTTTGTTGTGAGTTGGCTAAATCTTGTTTTGAGTCTGGGGACTTAGAGCGAACCAAAACCTTTGTAAAGCAAGCCATCTTATACGATAGAAATAGTTTACGTGCGAATCTTATGGCGTGCGAATATGGCGCCAAAACAAACCTTCGAAAAGCGCTCGCCTCGTTAAAAAAAGTGCTTATTGATAATCCTGTGTACATTGATGTAGCCTTGCCAGTGATCGCCGCGAGTTATCGCTCTCTTGCAGATGAAAAGAGTTATCGACATTTTCTTGAGACGTTTTATGCTCAATTTGAAAGTGTTGGGGTGCTTTCTGCTTTGGCGGTTCAGATTGAAAAAGAAGAGGATGCTTTTGCAGCCGCAAAATATGTTTCTGATCAAGTTCAGAAAAAACCTTCTTTAAAAGGAGTCGATCTGCTGTTGGACTATTACCTAGAGTTTTCAAAGGGAGGCACTAGAGAGCATTTGCAATCTTTAAAGCAAGTTCTTCAAGAGGTGTTATCCAATATCAAACCCTATAAGTGCCAAAGTTGTGGTTTTAAGTCCGAGGAGTTGCATTGGTTATGCCCAACCTGTAAAACCTGGGATAGCATTCAGCCTTATTAATTGAGTATTTATTTATGAAAAGAGTTTTGACGGTTTTTGGTACCAGGCCAGAAGCCATAAAAATGGCGCCGCTGGTTCAGGCTCTAAAGCAATCTGATCAGTTTGAAGCGGCAGTTTGTGTCACAGCGCAGCATCGAGAGATGCTCGATCAAGTTTTAGAATTGTTTGAGATCAAGCCAGAATTTGACCTCGATATTATGAAGCCAGGCCAAACGCTCAATGAAGTAACAGCTAATATTTTGTTAAGTATTAAGCCTGTGTTACAAAAATTTAAGCCCGATGTTGTGCTGGTTCATGGGGATACGGCCACGACATTGGCGACCGCTTTGGCGGCATACTATGAGCAGGTGCCGGTGGGGCACGTTGAGGCGGGCCTTCGAACCGGTAATATTTACTCACCCTGGCCCGAGGAAGTGAATCGAAAGGTCACAGGTTGTATTGCTCAATATCATTTTGCACCGACATTGGCCTCTAAAAATAATTTATTGAAAGAAGGGGTGGAGGATGCCCGAGTTGTGATCACGGGCAATACAGTGATTGATGCTCTTTTATCTGTTAAAGATAAAATCCTTTCTGATGATTCATTAAAGGATCATTTAGCTCGTCAGTTTCCATTTCTCGATAATAGCAAAAAAATGATTTTGGTGACTGGGCATCGTCGTGAAAGTTTTGGTGGTGGTTTTGAGAGAATTTGTGAAGCCCTTCGGGCTTTGTCTAAAGATAATAATGTACAAATTGTGTACCCCGTTCATTTAAATCCCAATGTGCAAGAGCCTGTTAATAGACTGTTGGCTGGCATTGACAATATTCATTTGATAGAGCCGCAAGATTATTTGCCGTTTGTTTATTTGATGATTCAGTCGCATGTAATTGTAACTGACTCTGGAGGCGTTCAAGAAGAAGCCCCATCACTGGGCAAGCCAGTTCTTGTGATGCGGGAAACCACTGAGAGGCCGGAAGCAGTGGAGGCCGGCACCGTTAAGCTCGTTGGTACCGATACACAAAAAATTATAAAAGAAGCCAATACGTTGTTGAATGATGAGCAAGCCTATAAGACAATGGCCAAAGCTCACAACCCCTATGGGGATGGTAAGGCTTGTGAAAGAATTTTGGCAACGTTAACAAATTAAAATATAGGACCCCAATGAATTACGAAACTATTTCTGTGATTGGTTTAGGTTATATTGGCCTGCCAACAGCGGCAGCTTTTGCTGCTCGTAAAAAAAAGGTGATTGGCGTTGATGTGATTCAATCAACGGTGGACACTATTAATCAAGGTAAAGTTCATATTGTAGAGCCTGATCTCGATATGGTGGTTCGTGCGGCAGTAACAGAGGGTTATTTGCGCGCCACAATAAAACCTGAACCTGCGGATGCTTTCTTAATTGCGGTGCCGACTCCTTTCAAAAATAATCATGAGCCTGACTTGAGTTATATTGAGTCGGCGGCTAAAGCCGTAGCGCCCGTTCTTGCGAAAGGGAATTTAGTGATCTTGGAGTCAACCTCTCCTGTAGGTGCGACCGAGGCTATGGCTGAATGGTTGGCTCAAGAACGCCCGGATTTGAGCTTTCCTCAAACTCATGGTGAAGACTCAGATATACGAGTAGCTCATTGCCCTGAGCGAGTATTACCAGGGCATGTGATGCGCGAGCTGGTGGAAAATGACCGGGTGATTGGAGGTATGACCCCGAAATGTTCGCAAGAAGCGATCAAGCTTTATAAGACCTTTGTGGCGGGTGAGTGTGTTGTAACCAATGCCAGAACCGCTGAAATGGCCAAGCTGACTGAGAACTCTTTTAGGGATGTTAATATTGCGTTTGCCAATGAGCTCTCCATCATTTGCGATAAATTAAATATTAATGTTTGGGAATTGATTGCTCTAGCCAATCGGCATCCTAGGGTGAATATTTTGCAGCCAGGTCCTGGAGTTGGGGGGCACTGTATTGCGGTTGACCCCTGGTTTATTGTGAGCCAATCGCCTGAAGAGGCCAGGCTGATAAGAACGGCAAGAGAAGTAAATGATGCCAAACCGGAGTGGGTCATCAATAAGGTCAAAATAGCTATTGCTGACTTCTTAATGGCTAACCCGAATAAAACTGCTCAAGAAATAATTATCGCTTGTTTGGGGCTTACCTTTAAGCCCAATATTGATGACCTAAGAGAAAGTCCGGCGCTGGCGATTGCCAAAAAAATTACTCAAATAAACCAAGGTAAGACTTTCGTGGTTGAGCCTAATATAGTAGAGTTACCCTCGGACTTTGATGAAGCTCAATTGGTTAGTCTCTCTGCGGTGGAACAAGCGGATATTGTCTTAATGCTTGTTGATCATGATCCTTTTAAAGTATTAAATGCTAGTTCGTTTACAAAGAATACATTGGTGATTGATACTAAAGGGATAATATAGGGTTGACAGTATCTAATTAGCCCTATATCATTCGCCCCACTCAAAGGCAATCGCATTGAGTTCACTACTCCGCCTTAGCTCAGTTGGTAGAGCACATGACTGTTAATCATTAGGTCGCTGGTTCGAGCCCAGCAGGCGGAGCCAAACTAAGTTCTTTGATAATAAAATTCTGCATCGTGGCGCTTCAGTATCATGGTTAAATACTCTGTCTCATTAGAGAGGTAACACATTGAAGTATAGAGATTTTGTTGTAATTGGAGCAGGTATTGTAGGTTTAACTATAGCGCGGCTACTGAAAATGCAAAATCCTAATGCTAAGGTCGTTGTATTTGAAAAAGAGGGTCTTTTGGGTTTGCATGGAAGTGGTCGAAATAGCGGTGTGTTACACAGTGGTATTTATTATGCTCCGGACTCGCTAAAGGCGAAAATTTGTGTATCTGGTTCCCAAAAAATGGCGCGCTATTGTAAAGATAATAATCTTCCCTTTAACAACATGGGGAAAGTCATTATATCTACTAAACCAGAAAACGATAAGCAAATTGATGTTTTGCATGCTCGTGCAATTGCTAATAATGTGAATGCAAAAGTCATAGACAGAGAAGAGCTGCGAAATATTGAGCCGGAAGCCAATAACCGTGCTGAAAAAGCCCTGTATAGCCCAACGACTTCAGTCATAGATCCTAAGAGTGTATTAGGCTTTATTCATCAGGAAATTTCTGAACTTGGTGTGGAACTCATTTTCGGTTTGCAAATAAAGTTGGTAGATTCAGATGCATCTACTATTAAAACCAATCATGGCGAATTTAAATACGGCAAGCTGTTTAATGCAGCAGGCCAATATTCAGATAAAGTAGCTCATTTATTTGGTGCAGGTAGGCGTTACACGATGATACCTTTCAAGGGGCAATATTATGCACTAAAAAATTCAGAGAACTTTACTTTCAATGGTTTGATATATCCAGTGCCCGATTTGAATATGCCGTTTTTGGGGGTGCATTCCGTCAAAACGATTAATGATGAGATTTACTTTGGCCCATCAGCGGTGCCTGCACTTGGTAGAGAAAATTACTCTGGCATTGAAGGTATTCGGTTATCAGAATCGATGGATATTGCCTTGCATCTGCTAAAGCAATTTTATTATAACAAGCAGGGCTTTAGAAGTTATGCCTACGAAGAAGCGACTCGTATTTTTAAGCGAAACTTTGTGAAGGGGGTCAAGGCTTTGGTGCCCAATATTAAAAGTAGCAGTATCAATATGAGTAGCAAAGTTGGGATTCGCGCCCAACTGGTCGATACACAAGCACGAGAGTTAGTTACCGATTTTGTCGTTGAGCATAAAGATAATGCCACGCACATTCTTAATGCTATATCGCCAGCTTTTACTTGTTCATTTAGCTTTGCAGAGTGGGTTGTAGGCGGTGATTCTACTAATTAGAAAGATTAGGTATTTTTGAATACGGCTTTGCCTTCATTAGGGGTTTTTAAATTGAGTATACTTGTTTATAAAATGTTCTTTCATGAGAAATTTGAAAGTAGATCGGAAGAGCACACGTCTGA
>CAXQRU010000167.1:0-10046 GCA_964226685.1 Polaribacter sp.
CCGATCTGTTCTTGGACTTCAGAATTATTTAATAACTCCATAAATTCATTCAATTGCTGTTGGATCCGGTCAATATCTTCCAGTTCTATCGTATCAAGGTATTGGTTTGGGAATAAGCTCTGAAAATGCCTTGCTGCTCGAGGATATTTGGAGAACAGGCATTTTCTAATTGGAATAGGGCTATCAGGGTTAACAATCTCTTCTTGCCTAACTCTCTCCCACTCATCCCTTTCTTGATGAGTTAAGTACCTGTAATCTCGATTATTATTAGTCACATAATTTTCCTAATTTTCAAACAAGAGCTAGCATTATATTGTACGTCAGCATTTGGTTGACAATAAATCCATTTTTGTACTTTTGCGTCACCATGACGAATATCTACGAAAAAGCTATGAGGTCTCCTCAGTCTTCCCTTCTCCATCCTCTGGCTTTGGCTTAACCTCCTTTGGCTTCACTACCTCCGGTGGCTCTTTACTCAAGCGAATGGTAACTCGCCGATTTTTAGCCATACCTTCTTCATTTTGGTTGGTTGCCACAGGGTAACGCTCACCATGCCAGCGAACGACGATGGCCTCTTCAGGAATACCTTTATCAACCAAATAGGTCTGTACCATCTTAGCCCGCTGCTCAGAAATGGTTAAATTATCGCTTCTTAAACCGCTGCTATCGGTATGACCATCGATGTAAAAGGCCTTCACGGTTGGGTCAATTTTGATGTATTGCACCAGTTGGTCAAGCATTGACACCGTTTCCTCTGAGAGTTCATTTTCATCCTTGCGGTAATAGACCGTCGTTCTTTCTAGCTTGCGAAAACTCATCGGCAGCAACTGCGCCAAACAGTCATTGTACTCTCGATAGCTCTTATTAAACCCAATCCCTGAAAGCGTCACTTTGACTTGTTGCTGGTTGCCGTACCACGATTTACGGGTAAATCGCAGGTTGAAACCTTTTTGTAGCTCACTCATCATGCGTTTGGTCAGGCGCTCGCCAATCAGGATCGGCTCTTTAGTCTGTTCGACCTTAACTAGCCCTAGAGAAATAGCCCCAGCTTTCAGCCAAGGTGGTGGCGAAGCGACTAGGCTCGCCTTGCCGGCCTTCATATGGGGAGATTCAGCGGTCAGTAAAAAATGAGGGGGCTCGCCAGCCTCCTGTAGAAAAATCGCTTCACCAAACCCTTCAACAGCGTGTGTTAAACGGCATTCCAGCTTTGAAGATGTTAACTTCCACTCAGCCGCATCCGTGCGGGTTTCAAACTCAATTGCCGCTTTTGATGACACGCAAAATACCATAAGGCACCACAATGCCCATGCACAATACGACTGACTGGCTATCGTTATTCTCTGATTATTCATTGAATTTTAACCTGGTTAGTCTCAATATCGGCCTTTGCCGACTATTCTTTAATGCCGTTATCAGGTAGCATGGTTCATCACTGGTATTTTGGCAACCTCAAGCATCAAATCTGATCTGAACACTATTCGTTTTAAGGACTATGAGTGACACAAACCCAAGACAACCGCCTTGCTGAAAGGTTTAGAGGCTTTCTCCCGGTCGTAATTGATATCGAAGCAGGTGGGTTTAACCCCAAAAAAGACGCTCTACTGGAACTGGCCGCCGTTACTTTAGAGATGGATGAAAACGGGCAATTGAAACCCAAAGACACCTATGTTTATGAGGTTGAGCCATTTGCAGGCGCCAATATGGAGCAGTCCGCCCTTGACTTCACCGGTATTGACCCAGATGACCCTAATCGAGCGGCCGAGCCTGAAGAGCAAGTGCTGCCAGAGTTGTTTAGTCATATTCGACGAGCGGTGAAAGACGCCAACTGCAATCGCGCCATTATGGTCGCGCATAACGCTCATTTTGACCTAGCTTTTGTGAATGCTGCCTCAGAGCGTTGCGACATTAAACGCAATCCTTTTCACCCTTTTAGCTGTTTTGATACCGCCACTTTGTCTGGCCTAGCTCTGGGGCATACGGTACTCGCCAAGGCCTGTGAGCTAGCCGGCATTGGCTTTAACAATA
The DNA here is from genome assembly GCA_964226685.1 of Polaribacter sp. GTDB lineage: Bacteria > Pseudomonadota > Gammaproteobacteria > Pseudomonadales > Cellvibrionaceae > CAXQRU01. The sequence goes on from CAXQRU010000167.1 coordinate 2,026, forward strand.
AAGAAGCCCATACCGCCGCCTACGATACCCAAAAAACCGCTGAGCTATTTTGCTATATCGTCAATCGTTGGCAAGCACTTGGGGGTTGGCCTCTGGCAACACCTGAATCATAATAGCCGATTTTTGACGTTATACTTTGCAATGAATAAACCATCGACCTCTATTCCAGAAGCGCTCTTTCAATTGCGCTTTCAAACCACTCAAGAGTGGAGCCAAGCGGTTCTCACCGATTTTGATGCATTTTTAAACGATCACGCCCAGGCAGAGAAAAAGGCCTCAGGCATGGCGATTTCCATGTTATCCCACTATTCAGATAAGCCCGAGCTGGTCAAAGCCATGATTGACCTTAGCATTGAGGAAATGTGTCATTTTCGCGAGGTGGTAAAGCTGATGCAAGCTCGCGGCTTAAATCTTGGGGCCGATGAAAAAGATCCTTACATCCAAAACATCCGCAAATTGATTCGCAATGGCCGCCAAGAGTATATGCTTGATCGTTTGTTAACGGCCGCGATTATTGAGGCTCGAGGCTGTGAGCGCTTTGGTTTGGTTGGCGAAGCCCTCGAAGAGCCATCGCTCAAACGCTTCTATCAATCCATAGCGGCCTCTGAAGAAAGGCATCATTGGTTATTTATCGATCTTTCCGAGCGCTATTTTGACTCAACAACTATCATCCAGCGATTAGACGAACTGCTGGACTTGGAGGCGCAGATTACGGCGGCCCTACCCATTAGGGCTGCACTGCATTGAGGTTTCTGGGTTGAAGTATTTAGAAAACTTCGCCGAGCCTGAGATTTTCAATCTACCGAGCTTGGCATTTCCTAAACCTTACCGACACTGCCTTGTGATTCCCGCCTTCAACGAGGACATTAGCTTCCTTGGGGGGTTGGCACCTGCTCTGAATGAGGATTCGCTGCTCATTGTGGTGATAAACCAACCACCTGAGCATCCTGAGGAGATTAACCAAGCACTTTTCGAAGAGCTGACCAATGCATCATTTTCTCAATCTGCAGCGCTTTATCTAAGCCATCACCCTGCCACAACAGCGGATATTTTGGTGGTTGACCGCTTTCGCCAACCTATCTCTAAAAAAGAAGGGGTGGGATTGGCTAGGAAAATTGGCTGTGACTTAGCCCTCGCTCTGATTAGCCAGGGGCAGCTACAGAGTCACTGGATTCACACCAGTGACTGCGATACACACCTTCCCTCGAGCTATTTTGAAGCCACAGATCGAATCGAAGGCTCTGCGGCGCTCTATCCTTTTGAGCATAAGGCTCTTACTGAGGATGCTCAAGAATCCTTAGCCGCCACTCAAATTTACGAACAAGGTTTACATCACTATGTTAACCATCTAAAGGCCTCCGGCTCCCCTTATGGCTTTCATAGCCTGGGTAGCTGTATTGCAGTCAATGCCAGCTATTATGCAAAGGTTAGAGGTTTTCCCAAACGGCCCGCGGGTGAGGACTTCTATTTGCTGAATAAGCTGGTCAAGCTGGCCCCTCTTTGCGAACTGACTGAACCGACACTGTTAATCAATGCTCGTCGCTCATTAAGAACGCCCTTTGGAACCGGCAAAGCCGTCAACCAAATCATGGAAGAGCAGCAATACCACTGTTATAATCCTGAAATCTTTACTGAACTGAAGATATTGATCGCACGTATCAATGATATGGAAAATTACCGAGGGGATTATCATCGGTGGTTATCATCTCTGCCCGTGTCGATTTTATCGGTTTTGAGAACACTCAATATTGAGCAGTTGATGCAGCACTTACAAAAGACTCCCCCACAACAAGCCGCAAAGCACACACACCTATGGTTTGATGGCTTAAAAACCTTGAGGTTTGTTCATTTATTGAGGGACAGGTACCCTGACATACCCATTAAATCATATTAAAAACAATAAGATGCAATTTTATTGGCGATTTAACATACATGAACAACAGGGAATTAATTTAGTAAAAAAGTTGCAATATAATCTCAAAAGATTTACAAACGTGTACACATAAATCAACATAAAAGAGCCTATGAGCATCAATGCAACCTGGATCCTTTTAAGTATTTGCTCAGCACTGTTCATACAGTGTGGTTTTTTGTGCATAGAATCGGGCCTAACAAGAGAAAAAAACACTCGCCATGTTGCTCTCAAAAAACTGCTGCTTTTTGTACTCAGCACCAGTCTCTTCTGGCTCATTGGCTTTTCTGTTTTATTGGGTGAATTTCTTCACCCTGACACCCCCGAAGGAATCCTTCACCTAGCGCTGTGCACCATTACCGCCACCCTTATCTCGGGCGCCATCGCCGAGAGAGCCATGCTCAAAACCTACTTGATCATTGCCATAGCGGTGAGTGTATTTTTCTACCCCCTATTTGGGCGCTGGGCAACCATGGATACCGGTTGGCTAGCACAACGCGGATTTATCGACCCATCGGGTAGCACTCTCGTTCATAGCTTAGGGGGATGGGTAGCATTGGCGGCAGTTATTGTCATCGGCCCAAGGCTTGGCCGTTTTCAAGATGATAACATCTACACCATTAAGGGTAGACACCCCACCCTCGCGACACTCGGCCTGTTTTTTTTACTTGTAGGCTGGATTATCCTAAATTTGGCCACTACGCACAGGCTATCTTCGCAAATCATCAGCAATACCCTAATCATGGCAGCCGTAGGCGGCATTACGGCGTGGTTGATGGGTAAAAAAATCAGCCAACTCAGCCAAAATGAAAACTTAGTTTTTGGTGCGTTAAGTGGCCTAGTCGCCAGCTCTGCGACCAGTAGCATAGTCACTACCTACTCCTCCGTGCTTATTGCCACAATCGCCGCCGCAATCTTTATTTTGATCCAAAGACTCATGATTCAAAAACAATGGGATGACCCGCTCAATGTGGTTGCCGTTCATCTAGGGGCCGGAATTTGGGGCACACTCGCTGTTGCATTTTTTGGCGAGTCACCACTAATCAATAATCGAAGCGAGCAACTGTACGCACAAGTCTTGGGAATTATCAGTTGCGGCTTATTCACATTCACCTTGTCCCTAGCACTGTTTTTATGCTTAAAAAAATTCACGCCCCTTCGAGTCAGCCGATCAGAAGAAATCATGGGACTCAATAATTTTGATGTCAAAACCGGGCTAAACTCATTACTGCATGTCATAAAATCTCAAAAAGAAACCTCCAAATTGATTTATCGAGCACCGGTTGAACCTTTCTCATCGGCTGGCTACCTAGCGAACCATTACAACCAATTAATGGATCAGTTAGAGGAAACCTTTGACGATCTTCGTTTTATTGTCAACGACATGAAAGACGCGATTATCTCTTTTAGCTCTCAAGGATCGATTGTTCGAATTAATCCAAGCGCGGCACATGTGTTTGGCTATGAGCACAGCGATTTAATGAATGCCAACATTCATCAAATCATTAAAAACCCGCAAGACGCCGATAAAGAGCCGCTGATGGATCATATCGAAAGATTAATGGTGGCTGAGCGAGCCTTCGATGAGTTCATTGGGATCAAACACAGTGGCGACGCCTTTAATATTGAGCTGCTGCTTTCGTCAAGAAAAACCAAAGAAGGGCAAATAATCTTTACGGCTCTCATTAAAGACATTACACCAAGAAAAACCTTGGAAAGCCAAATCAAACAACAGGGGCAGCTTACCAATATCACCCTAAACTCTATCGCCGAAGGCGTCATTACCTGTAATGAGCATTTGGAAATTATCTACATTAACGATATGGCTTGTGAGCTAACCAGCGTGAAGAGTGAAGATTGCATAGGAGCGGCGGTTAGCGGCATTTTACAACTCTCCAAGATTGACTATACCAATGTCGATATTCAAGATTTATTTGCTCATTCTGAAAAAGAGCATGACATTATCAACAATGACTATCTACTCCACAGAAAGGATCAGACTCCTCTGATTATCCGCTGTAACTGGAATAAATTACAGGATGAAACGTCTCAACATATTGGTTGGGTCATCGCAATTCGCAATGTGACTGAAAGCCGAAAAATGCAACAAAAGTTAAAAATTCAGGCCTGTCATGATGAATTGACCGGCTTGCTTAACCGCCGAGAATTTGAAAAACAACTGGACTTAGCGCTAGCTGAAACCAAAACCCAGGGCACTAACCATTTCTTATTTTACCTAGATCTAGATCAATTCAAATTAATTAATGATACCTGCGGCCACCATGCTGGCGATACTCTTCTAAAACAAATTTCCATCGTCGTACAAAAACAGCTCAGGCGACAAGATATTATCGCCAGAATCGGTGGTGATGAATTTGGTATCATATTACCGTTATGCGACATCCATCAAAGCTTAGAGGTTGCACAAAAAATCAGAGACGCAATCAAGGAATATCGATTTTATTGGAAAAATAAAAGCTTTGCTCTCGGCATCAGCATTGGAATCGTACAATTGAGAGACCAAATGCTTTCCAGAGAAGATGCTATTAGCATGGCCGATGCGGCTTGCTATACCGCTAAGGACAGGGGTCGAAACTGTGTGCATATCTACGAGCATGAAGACCAAGAAATCAGTCGTCGTCGAAATCAAATGCACTGGGCCGCCACGATTCAACGAGCGCTCGATGAAGAAAGCTTTGAACTCTTTTATCAATCTATCGTGCCGGTCAACCGCAGCGGTAAAACCAAACACCACTTTGAAATTTTTATTCGAATGAAAGGAGCCAATGGCGAAATCATTGGCCCCGATGCTTTCATTCCGTCTGCTGAGCGCTACGGTTTAATGCCTCACTTAGATACCTGGGTCATCAGTAACACTCTTGCTTGGCTAGGCGAACAGCAGCGCCAAGGGAACCACCACTATAGTTGTGCGATTAACCTATCGGGAACTTCTGTAGGTAACGAGGAATGTTTGGATTTTATTAAACAGCATTTATCAAAAAATCAGATACTACCCAATACCGTTTGTTTTGAAATCACAGAAACCGCTGCCATGGCTAACTTGACATCCGCTAAACGCTTCATCAAAAGCCTACAAGCGCTAGACTGCAAACTGGCATTAGATGACTTTGGCAGTGGCCTGTCTTCCTTTGGGTATTTACGAGAACTACCGGTAGACTACTTAAAAATTGACGGTTTATTTATACGTGAACTCGAAGCTAACCCTTTAGATAAAGCCATTGTCGCATCCATCAATACCATCGCACACGAAATGCATTTGGAAACCGTCGCTGAATTTGTTGAAAGCCCTCAAATCATCCACATCTTAGAGTCATTAGGTGTTGACTACGCACAGGGGCACTTTATTGATAAACCTCAACCTCTAGCCAACCTCAAAAAAGCGCCCGTATTGCTCTGAATCGTAAGGATTCTTTACCTTACGATCACACATTCAAGGCTACTTATCCGAAATTGGAAAACTCAGAGTGATTTCGGTGCCCTTGCCTTCAGCGGATGATACATCAATTGTTCCCGAATGCTCTTCGACGATCTTATAGCTAATCGCCATTCCCAAGCCTGTACCCTGACCAATAGGCTTTGTAGTAAAGAAGGGGTCAAACATTTTTGCACGAGTATTTTCATCCATCCCTTTACCCGTATCTTTAAAACGCACCACGACACTATCTTGTGTTTGTTTAACATCAATAATGAGCTTACCACCTGTCTCTGGCATAGCTTGGGCGGCATTGGTAATAATATTGAGAAAAACTTGATTCACTTTAGAAGGGTTGCCATCAATAAAGACCTTACTTTCGTATTTTGTAACAACCATCACATTGGCTTCACGCAATATGCTTTTAGCAATTTTTAAGGTGCTATTGATCCCCTCACAAACATCAAAGCGCTCGAGCGTCTGCCCATCCAATCGAGAAAAGGTGCGCAAGTTAGTCACCAATTCAGAGATATCACTCAGCCCCTGGGCACTATCACTTAGCAGCTCTTTTGCTTCCTCGGCTGTTCCATCATGACGCATGCGACGATAACGCTTAAGCACTTGAACCAAATGCTGACTCAACATTTGCTTACTATAAGGTTTTTTAATCGCCTCCTTGTATAGCTGTTCTAAACTACCCATCAGCACTTCTACGGTTTTAAACGAACTATCGATGATAAAGATATTATTACTGATGTATCCAAGGGGCGTGTTAATTTCATGAGCGATGCCCGCTACCATTTGCCCCAAGGCAGCCATTTTTTCTGACTGTACCAAATGTTCTTGTGACTGCTTGAGCTCGCTGTAAGCTTGATCTACTTTCTGGGTACGCTCCTTCACTTTGGTCTCAAGCCCCACATAACTTTTACGCAAACTCCATGCAAAGTATGCGGCAATCAAAAAAGTCAGTACACTATAAGCCCATAGGGCATAACTCAATTGTTTCGCTTGACGCGAGCTACTATCCAAATATGCTTGTGTATATTGCTCAGCCAGTAAATCCAATATTGACTCTAAATCAACGGATAAAGCATTTTCCAAATAAAGCTGCGTCTGCTCTTGCTCATCGACCGCCGCCATAACATGAGTATTGTATTCAATTAATGGCGTTTCATCTTTAAACTGCGGCAATAAATCCAATATCTTACTCACATTGGCTTTAATAAATTCTGCTTGCTCTAAGTCACCATAGAGTGACCAACGATACAATGCTTTATTGATCGATTCTAAAAAATTGACTGACGGGCTATTAGCCGCTTTTAACTCTGCCACTAACCTATCACCCAACGGCGGAGCATATTTGATAGAATTTCTTAGCACTGCATTATGGGCTTTAAAGCTCTCAACCACATCGCTGCGAATCACGGCTTTAGTGGAATAGCTTTTAAACGTCTCAGCTAGTGGGCCATTAGATAGATAACGCCCTAGATCTGAACGCTCCAGAGATTTTACACTATTGACAATAGCAATGTTTTCACGAGACAAATCATCGTAATCGGCTTGTAGACCATAGCGTGATTTCAGCAGTAATATATTGACGGTCGCATTGGTTTGTTTTATCTGGTTAATTAATGACAAACTATCAATATACGCATCACTATCTACAGCCTTATGTTGTTGATAGTAAAACCCACCCAAAACGATACCGGCAACAAGCACTAATACCAGCAACAACAACTTAATTTTCATTATTTTGTCTCCTCTGGCCATGTGCCGGGTAAAGTTTTTAAAAACTCAATAATCGCTTCCTTGTGTTCTTCGGGAATTTTTCGGCCCAATTGAAATTCAACCATAACATCTATTGCCTCGCTCAGTGTAGGCACGGAGCCATTATGAAAATAAGGCGGTGTTAATGCCACCAAACGCAAACTAGGCACTCTAAACACTCGCTTGTCCCATTCGTTGCCCGTTATGTCAAAACGGCCCAAATCCTCATTCAAGCCTTTTCTTAAATTAATATCCTTCAACACACCAATTTTTTGAAATAAGTTACCGCCGACATTAGCCCCTTGATGACAGCTAGCACAGCCATAGGACTTAAAATATTGATATCCACGCTTTGCCTTAGCACTGATCGCACTCTCATCCCCATTTAAATACTGGTCAAACGGAGAGTTGGGCGTCAGTAAGGTTCGCTCAAACTCGGCGATCGCATGCTGAATGTTAACCGCGTTAATGGGCTCACCATAGGCAACTTGAAAACCTTGCTGATATTCCTCAATGCCATTGAGCTTATCAATAACTTCCCCCCAAGAACTCATCCCCATTACCTTAGGATTTTTCATCACGAGATCGACTTGTGCCTCAAGTGTATCCGCTCGACCATCCCACATTTGCCGAAAATTCAGGGCCGCATTAAATACGGTGGGTGAATTGCGTATCAGTTTATCGCCACCAGAGCCTATTGAACGATCCACAAAATCCACACCAGCTCGATCAAGAAAGTGACAACTTTCACAAGATAAATTGTCATCTTTTGATAAACGTGGATCAGAAAATAGCTTTTTCCCGAGTGCGGCCTTCACTGGATCATGAGGCAGAGATTGGGGTATTGGTAAAATAGGTTCTGCTGCGCTAACTGAAAACGCAAAAAAGAGATCGGAAGAGCGTCGTGTA
>CAXQRU010000168.1:0-3690 GCA_964226685.1 Polaribacter sp.
AAAGCCTGCATTTGCAGGCTTTTTTATTGGCTCTCTAATTCTCTTTAATCCAGTTTAATATTGGTCATATCTTGTTTGAAACTGTTTGAAACATTCATCAGTTGGGTGTTCAAATTGCCAAGTTGCAACACTCGAGTGTTGATATCATCGGTTGAGTCTTTCACTTCGCTCACATTGCGGCTCATCTCTTCAGAAACGTTAGACTGCTGTTCTGCCGCTACCGCTATTTGCGCGTTAAGGTTGACGATGCTCGCTACAGCACTGTTGATTTCTTGCAGTGAGACTCCTGCGCTTTTTGCTTGCTCTACGCAGGTTTGAGTCCGGGCTGTACCGTGATTCATCGCCTCTACGGCATTGGCTGAGCCGGTTCTCAAATTGTCGATAATATTGCGAATTTCCTCGGTCGATTGCTGTGTGCGTTGTGCAAGGCTTCGTACCTCATCAGCCACTACCGCAAATCCACGCCCTTGCTCGCCAGCCCGCGCTGCCTCAATGGCCGCATTCAGGGCTAAGAGGTTGGTTTGTTCGGCAATGCCAATGATCACATCCAGCACAGTACCAATGCTTTGGGTTTCTTCTTCCAGTTTGCTGATGACTTCTGAAGCTGACTCCACGTCTTGTGCAAGCAGGTCAATGCTATGAATGGTGCTTTGCATATCCTTGTAGCCCCTACTGGCGGAGCTTTCGGCCTGTTTGGCTTGATCGGCCGCATTGTTAGCATTTTGAGCGACTTCTTGTATGGTCATCGACATTTCATGGATCGCCGTGGCCGACTGGTCGACGTGAGAGAAGGTTTCTTTGGTGCGAATTTGTACTTCCTTGGATGCTTGGCTCAATTGATTAGAGGCTTCTTCTAGTTCTTCAGCGCGTCCTCTGACGTTGTTTAAAAAGCCGGTCAAGAAATCTTGAGCTTGTTTTAGAGACTCGCCGCAGGCGCCTAAATCACCGAGTTGGTCGATATTGACTCGACGGGTAAAATCAGCGTTTGCAAATGATTGCAAGTAACTTTGGAGCTTTTTAAGAGGTTTGCTAAAGAGCCGGCTGAAAACGAAAAATAGGGTCGCTAGCATGATGATGGCAAGACCTACCACAATTAGATTGGAAAAAATGATACTAGAGTGCATCTCATCGCTGCTTTGATTGGCCATCTTGGCAGCGGCGGCTTTCATGGCATCTATCCCTGCCTGAAGTATTTCGGTTGGTTCTCTGTCTATCCCTCTAACAATGGTGTCAGCTGCTTTGTGGTCAAAACCACTGTCTACAAAGGCTTTAAAGCCTTTTTCGTAGGTGTCGTAAATGCTATCGTGGTTCGCGATGAATTGGTTGATGGCTTTTTGAGCTTCCGGCGCATGATCGAGAGTGCTGGCGAGTGCCTTGGCGTTGGCTTGAATCTCAGTTTGTAGCTTTTGGAATTTAGCCCAGTACTTTTTGCGATCGCCATCATCGTGGCCTCTGATCAAGGTGTTCTTCCACTCCTGTACTTGGGTTTTGAAATCGACAGTAATACCCTCAATGCCGACTAGGTTTTGAGTATTTTGAATAAAGTCCTGCTTAGATGCCTTAACCTGAGTATCCATATGGCTAAGAACCACCTGGGTTGCGACCACAAACATGACCAAAAAACAGCCTCCAATCGCCATAAGCTGCTTGCGCAATGATAACTTGCCAAAAAAATTCACGAAAACCACCCTATATTAGTCGTCTATTTATGTTTTAAGCTTAGTTCAATTTAGGTGACTGACAAGATTTTTTGCTTTAAGGCGACCATAGCGTATACTGCGCCCCTATTGATGTAGGTAAGTTATGAGTTCTGAAACATTACGTATCACTGAGGTGTTTGTTTCCTTGCAGGGTGAGGGGGCCTTTACTGGCCGTCCTACGGTATTTGTGCGCCTAACCGGTTGCCCACTGCGTTGCACCTATTGTGACTCCGAATATGCCTTTTATGGTGGAGAAAAGCTCACTTTTGAAACTTTGCTGGATAAGGTGGCTGCTTTGGGGGCCAGCTATGTGTGTGTAACGGGGGGAGAACCATTGGCTCAGCCCAACTGTTTGCCCTTGCTAACAGCCCTGTGTGATCTAGGTTATCAAGTGTCTTTGGAGACCAGTGGCGCGTTCTCCATAGCCGAGGTAGACCCTAGGGTTAGCGTGGTGCTGGACTTGAAAACCCCAAGTTCGGGTGAGTCAGGGCGTAACGACTACCAAAATATTCCTTTATTGGCGCCTCATCACCAGGTTAAATTCGTCATTGGAGATCGAGCCGACTATCAATGGGCTTGTTTTGCGCTGTCTCAGTATGAGTTATCCACTAAGGTGGGGGATGTTCTATTTTCGCCAGTTTATGGCCAGCTAGAGCCTGAATTATTGGCTAAATGGGTGATCGAAGATAAATTGCCTGTGCGCTTTCAGGTTCAATTACACAAAATTTTATGGGGAGATAAGCCCGGCACATGAAAAAAGCAGTGATATTGGTATCTGGCGGCTTGGATTCTGCTACCGTATTGGCCATTGCCAAGGCGGAAGGCTATGAGTGTTACAGTTTAAGCTTTGATTACGGCCAAAGGCATCGCGCTGAGCTTGACTCAGCCAAGAGAATTGCCGCGAGCATGTCAGTGGAGCACAAAGTAGTGCCCCTGGATTTAAGAACCATTGGTGGCTCTGCTTTAACTGATGATTCGATCGCGGTGCCTGAGTGTCAAAGCCAAGGTATCCCAGTGACCTATGTGCCAGCCAGAAATACCATTTTCCTCTCCATTGCCTTGGGTTGGGCGGAAGTATTAGCGGCCGATACGCTCTTTATTGGGGTCAACGCGGTGGACTATTCGGGTTACCCTGATTGTCGGCCTGAATTTATCCAAGCCTTTGAAGTTATGGCTAATTTAGCCACTAAGGCGGCGGTAGAAGGTCATGCGCTCACGATCAAAACACCCCTGATTGACCTTAGCAAGGCGGACATTATTCGAAGGGGTGTGGCTTTAGGTGTTGACTACGCCTTAACCGTTTCGTGTTATCAAGCGGATGGGCAGGGCAGAGCTTGTGGGCGTTGTGATAGCTGCAGATTAAGGCGTCAAGGCTTTGAGGACGCAGGTATACCAGACCCGACACCTTATCAATCAACATAAATTGAAAAAAGTGCTTGAGTTTTTCATTGAAATCAGTATCATGCGCAGCTCTTGCAACGATGTTTACTGCAAGCCCTTCTAAGGGTCGTTAGCTCAGTCGGTAGAGCAGTTGGCTTTTAACCAATTGGTCGCTGGTTCGAATCCAGCACGACCCACCATTTAAAATATTCGGGCTCTACCCAATAAACGGGGGATGGGCATTCATCGCACTCGATTAATAATACCGTCCCAGCCGCAATAACAACCGATCCTTTTGCTTGATCGCGCATTTCTTCGGTTAAAGCCTTATCCTCGTCGCCACTGCATGCCATTAAAAAAGAAGTTAGAATCCAAAAATACGAAGTTTATATACCACTTGCGAGCGTCCTACTGACTGTTTTTGTTTGGGGGATTGCAACGTTTTAGATAAATGTAGCTATCATCTTCGTAGTCAATAAATTTGGCTGTTCTCCGCTTTCTTACGCTGAAGGAGATGCCAGGGCTCGCGTAATCTGTTGAAATATATCGTCTTCAACCACTCTATAATCAACGAATACTATGAGCCTCAGCCTCTCCAGCAAAATATTGA
>CAXQRU010000169.1:0-5491 GCA_964226685.1 Polaribacter sp.
GCCTTGGAAAATTATCATGCCCGATGGCAAAGTCGCTTTGGGTCAAACCAACCACGAAGGCAAGAGCAAGCTCTACCTGAAACAACCGGGAATTTGTGAAATCAGCTTTACTCAAAGCCATTCATGGGAGCCACCCAAAAGTAAAGATGCCGGTGCTGGCCCTACTCATATTGTGGCGCAGGGTGAGACTTTGCTCAGAATTGCTAAAAAATATGGTTTTGCATCAGTATCTGAACTCTATGATCACCCTCTCAACCATCAGCTGAGATATTTACGAGATAATCCCAATGTGCTTTATCCTGGTGATCAGGTGATCATCCCAGACGTGGCGGATAAAAACTTTAAAGGAGCTTCAATGCAGACTCATCTATTCACCATGCAAAAACCAAAAGAGTGGATTAAATTTCAATTATTCAATCGAATAAACAAACCTATGCAAGCCGAAAAAGTTGTTTTAACAATCGATGGCTCTCAGCATACCCTAAAACCTTCAAATGACGGGATAGTTGAAGCAAAGCTACCAAAAGTGAAAGAACAATTTGCCAATCTTGATGTTTACTTACATGAAAAATCAGAACGACCTGAATTCACTTATCAAATCAGTATTGGACATATTGATCCAGTAGAAACTATAAGTGGCATTCAAGCTCGACTTAAAAATCTGGGGTATGGTGCAGAGATTACTGGCCAATTGGATGAAGCAACAAAAGGAGCGATAATGGCGTTTCAATCAGCGAACGAATTGGAAAAAAGTGGAGAAGCCGATGCCGCAACTCAGGCAATGTTAAAAAAAGTACATGGCTATTAGGATACAGGAGAGAGTTTATGAATCACGCCGCGACACCTATTGAAACCACACCAATCATACCAGATTACCCTCTGGCGATTATGCCACTACGTTATGCTGTCGTTTGCACAGATGATCCAAATGCACGCCAAAGTGTCGACCCCTTAGGTGGAACTCTGGGTGAGGGCGTTATTGATCTAACGTTATCTCATAATAGTTTTTATTCAATTCGAACTTGTAGGCCGGGTTACTTTTACATGCTCATTGAACTTCACGGCAGTAAAAACTGGCAAGTGTATCGATTTGATGCGGATAATAGCATTACTAGAGTATGGCCAGATGCCGTTCATTCAGAGTACAAGGATTATGATGATGTTACTATTCCAGTTGTATACTACTCGAACGAGGTACAAAATCTATGGTATTTTTTTTCCCCTGATCCCTTAACACCTAAAAAGCTCAAAGAATATGAAGACCATGCCAATAGCTACGTTGAGCAGGGCAAGGTTCAACATTTCAATCCAATGGAATATCTTGACGGTAATCGAGAACAACTTCATGTTGTTCTTACCGACTCAAATATACAGTTTGATAAAAAGGTTGCAGATTATTACGCACTAGACGAATTAGATAGTAGTTTACGTCAAGAGCTATTCGAGCAATTATTTCCTCTCAATATTTTTGATTCAGTCTCCCTCATGAATTTGGTGAGTATTCGAACTGAAATTTTAGCTCATCGCAGTGTTGGTTTGGCTGTCAAAGATCCGATCGGTATCACGCAAGAACTCAATAATTTTCGTAATAAAATTATTGATGAGTTTGAACAGAGTTTGCATAAGCCAGATCATTTTGGAGTTAATGACTACCGTCGTTTACAGGTAAGTGAAGCAATTGAAAGTGTCAAAGAGGGCTTTGTTAATGGCTATATAGCGGACCAAGACAAAGTCACGAATGATAAAGAAGGGGAGTCCATTGCCAAACTAAAAAAACTTTTGAATGACCCAATGTATCTTCACAGACATGAATTTGAGTATAGGCATGCTGTGTCTAAATTGGAGGTGTACTATCAAATAAGGAATGGAATAACAGATCCCATAGCCAAGAAGAATTTTGATAATAAGGTTATTGAGCCTCTAATCGATAGAATTGGAGTGATGTATGCTGAGGCGGTTAAAGATCGAAAACCCTATATTCAAGAGTATCAACAAGAATTAGCTGAGATGAAGGTGGACTACCAAGAAAAAAGCGTTCTTATTAATCAAGAGAAAGCCGAGCATACCCAGGAAGCAACTGAAAAGTGGCGAAAAAAATATGCCGCGCGTTTGGATATTGATGAACTGGAAGGCTTCAGAAACTCATTTAATGAACGAAAAGCAAACGCATTTCAGGAGTTTGATCGTCGCATTCCTAGCCATCAACGTTGGTTTGAGTCTGATCGGTTAGTTGATGCCTTTGATCTCTACGACCCTGAAGACCAAAACAGTGGTTTTGATTTTGCGGTACAATCAGCAATATGCAGTATTGGTGCTACAGGAACGCCCGCTGGAGAAGCATTGGTTGATAAGTGGATCAAAGCTGACAGTATAGCGCGTCCTAATCTCTATATGCGAGGGTTTTATCACAACCAAGAAGAGCTAATGGTACAAGCCAATTCGATGTATGTTGATCTCAAGTCGGTTGCACCTGTTATTGAAGCTCGATCAGACGAAGTTACATTAGCGCAAATATTAAAAGCCTGTAGAGGCACAGTAAAAGCCTTTAAAGCCACCGATGCCGCCTATGATGAATGGGTTAGGAACTATACAAAAAACCAAAAAAAGGAAAATCCAAATGCGTTTATTAGGGATTGGCCAAAGCCTGGAGTGGTCGCTAAAAAGTTAGGAATGAAACACGGTATAGAGGCCGTTTTGTTCAGCAAAATATGGGATATTAACCGTTTTGTATTCCGGTCAGTCATTAGCCCTCTCAACCCGCTGGATCGTTTAATTAGTTACCGATTAAAAACCAGCCTCTTTTCTCGGCTATCGGATGCGGCTGAGCACTATGCCAAGATACTTACACCATCAGCTTCATTCTCTCCCAAAATGTTCGATGACTTAATGGCTGATGCTAAGAAAGAGCAAGCCACAACAAGAAAAACACTAGATCAAATCATTGATGGTGACAAGGCACATGTGAATAATTACCACCATGTTCGCATTGGTGGTTTACTATTGGGGCTGGAAATGATTACCATGGGCGAAATTTTCTCAAGGGCGGAACTTGATTTTAAAACAGCGCTAGAAATCACTGCCAGTCTATCCACTAGCCTTAGTCTTAGTATGGATATAATGTACGCTGGTGCCAAAGCAATGAGAGAGCATATCGAGCATTTAGGTGACTCTCGGCTCGATCGAGCCTCAGATGCGGTGCGAGGTGGCTTTAAACTGAGTGCGGCATTATTTGCGAGTATCGCGAGTGTGGCCTCGGCTGTCATGAATGGGTATAAATTCCATAAAGAGTTTACTCGCAAAGATGTTGATCCTGTAATTTGTGCATTATCGCTGGCCTCTCTAGGAACCGATTTAACATCAGCAGGCTTCGGGTTACGCGTTGCCCGAGGCTACGCACTGGAGTATTTTAAATACAAAGCTTTGAAAAAAACTGGAAGTGATTTAATTAAGGATAAGCTTGAAGAAAGTATTGAGAAGATTGCCACAAACCGAGTCAGACATTTGGTATGGTTGGCAAGAGTTAGCTGGATTGGGATTGCTCTCACTACGGTAGAAATTGCCTACATTGTGTTTGGAGATAATGACCTGCAAAACTGGTTAGATAGCTGTACGTTTAGAGATTATAAGTTTCATGCCAATATTTTGGGCACCCCGCAGTATTTTGAAACCGTTGAGGAAGAATTAGAAACCTTATTTAAAGCGGCGCAATCCGCCAATATACCGATATAACTATTTATGAAATTAGAAGAGATTCCAGAGCACGAACCCTTTGTACTAAAAGGCACCATCAGCGAGCTAGAAGTCCGCAATGGTTATCACAATTTAATGAGCGTACTACAACAGCGCAAAGCAAAAGCTGGGGCGGTGGCCGGGGCGCTCATTGGCGAGGGGGCTGCCAGTGCATCCAGCCAATTAGTCGCTAGTTATGATGGCGAGCGCACCGAGCACTTTCTCGCGTGGATTAATGACCTGCCCGTGTACGGTCAGTTTGATGGCGCCTCACAACTCCCCTTAAATCAGCCAGTGAAAGCCGTAGTCTACAGAGAGGGGGATTTATTAATTGCCTCAACCATTATGGCCCCCAGGAGAGGCTGGTGCTGGACAAACTATGCTTTCGGAAGTAAAGCTGATGATAAAGATACTGCAACAACAGCAAAAGAGTTAACTATTTTCGGTCTGTGCTTCATTACTGTCATGTTTACAGCAATGGGAGGGTTTTTCGAAACATTCGAAATAATATTATGGGGCAGTCTTGGAATTTTATTATTTAATTTTTTGTTTTTTAGAGTATGGTCAAGCCCAACTCGCAGTTTAGCCTTAGACCAAGACTTTGCACTACTTAACTTTGACCAGCCAGAACAAATTGACCTGACTGAATGCCTCAGCGCCTATTTTGGTGCTAAATATAATAGTTACCCGGATAATCTCTTTAATCAACAAGCTTGGAACTACTATAAGAATATCTACTATTATCGCCGAGGCGCCGAGATGGGTTATCTTAAGCCCTACGGTATTGTTCAAGGAGTTCCCGAGCATCGTCAACGCCTGGTTGAAGGTGTGGTACGCCAGCTTGTGATCAATCCGACTACCGCCAGCGAGCACTTTTCAGATCCACTCGCCACCGATGATGCGCGCACATTTTCAACCAATGTTCGTAAAGTACCCTTTATTACCTTTATAGGTGATGAGCCCGTATGTGGCTGCTTTGAGGGCATTGACCAATTAGAGGAAGGTGATATTGTGCGCGCCTCTGTCTGCCAAAGAAATAGCGTCAGTATAGTCAAAGGCATGGTCTGCGAAAAGAAGGGATTGTTGTGGTTGTACCATCCTAGAGGCGAGCGTGCACAATTCTGGCAAGATGTAAAAGAGCAAGCCAAATATGGTGCTTATATTACAGGAGGCTTGCTGGTATTTGCAGGCATTTCAATACCCTTTGGAGCACACCCCGATACGCTATGGGTATCTTTATTGGTGGGGCTATCAGCGAGCATATTGAGAGGCTGGAGAGCAATAAAAGAATTTCCTAAAGAACGAACATGGAGTGCCCCCATTACCAGTAGCGCATTAAAGACATTAGGGTTTACCAATGCCGAAACCTTCAATACCAATCGCCGTTTTTGGATTGAGCGCAAGCCCGATTGTGGCGTTTTTGTCAAACTGCCCTACTATACGGATGTTTATGATTATCATCAGCTGCTTGAAAAGCGTGTACTTCGTAAAGAGTAATGTTGTGAACAGCAAAAAGTGTTATTTAGAGAAAGCCAGTAAAGGACATGAGTAGCCAATACTGGCAGCGCTCAATTCATCGTGGATGGGCACATATATCAGTGCTCAAGCGAGTGATATCACTCAAAAGTCCGGAACCAGCTCATACCTTCAATACATACTACAAAATTACTTTTATAATCAATAGACTGTAAGCGCCAAATCAACTCCATAGTTGATTAGTTATTAATTGAGTGAATCACCTAATCGCCAAGGCAGTAAGTTT
>CAXQRU010000170.1:0-11716 GCA_964226685.1 Polaribacter sp.
CAAGTATCAGCTACCTACGACTCTATACTTTGACAAAAAAATTCTATATTCTACAAAAAAAGGACTTATACCTCACAAAAAAACCGGCAAGAAATTCAAAAAATCTTCATTATTGGGAGCTGGTGAATCAGCCCTTTAAAGTCTTAGCCAGGAATTAGTCCATGATAAAAAGTTTAATTTTTACTTTGATTTTACTCACATCAATCATTAGTCACGCCGAAAGTATTCCTCGATCTCTGCAGGGTCAGTTTATGGTCTTCCCTAGCGGCAATGTAATCAATATCAACACTCAACGTTTTATTTATATTAACAAGCAAAGTGCTGAGCTTGATAGAGCCATACGACTAAGCCAATGGGGTCAAGAAGTTTCCCTAACGGTGGAATTGACACGTGAACAATACGATAAACTCAACCGCCAAAGCCCCGAACACAAACAATGCAGACGAATTTTAGAACACCCACAGATTTATCAATTTGAAAAGAAAAAAGCTGACTATTGGGTGCTGACTGCTAATCAGCGCGTATGCAAGTCTTTTAAATTAGGCCTTACTGATGGCAACGACGTTTGCGAAGCCAAGCAATGCACACAGTGGTTTAGCCCTTCTTGGGCACAACCTACAAATCCTGAGAGCAAGCTTTACCTTTTTAGCTCAAGCACTAAAGCCATTGCATTTGCAAGAAAGATGAAATGAATTTGGAGGGTACTATATCTTTAAGCACTTTTTGAGGAGCATTAAAGGCCACCTTAAATGAGCCGGCGGCACTATCACCGTTGATAATATGCATCAGTTACATAAATTTATTGAAGCTCATTCGCAGCCAGTCTAATCGAGGCTTCTATATCCCTAAAAACTGGAACATCCATGAAGTTATTGGGAATGCGTCCTTCCAGTATTTCTCGATCTAGAAATTTAGCCAACCAATCTGGCAAAGGTCTGCTTGTATCCGCCTGCTTCGAACCAAAACCTAAAAATCCATCGACATATTGGTAGCCATACTTCCTCATGGCCATAGTATCGTTATAGCTCTTTTTAATACCCTCAAGATGCTCAATCACACTTGATTTTTGATAGACAAAGTCACTAGATGTCAATTTCGTAAATACAAAATTTAAACTATCTAAGGCCGTAGCCCAGCCATGAACTCTTACACCAACGTAGCTCGCAACAGCCTCGCCAAAAAGATATTCAGGATCATTCGCCTTAGCACCGTTAATCAACGGGGCGTCTTTATAATAGGCAATACCTTTTTTGAAAATTTCTTTATATCTTGGATCAACTGAGCGCTTGATATCCATAAAAGCATGAGTGGACTCATGATAAAATGTTCCAACACCAGACCTCGCAAGCGAAACATTGCGAAGATCATCGTATACACCCTGTGTCAAAGAAATATAACTAAAATTATACTGAGCATAATCACGATTGCCTAATTTGAAACAATAGTGTTCTTTTACAACATTCAAAAACCTCGAGGGCAAACCAACACGAGCAGCTTGATCAACAATGTAGGGAACCATTAAATTTTGAGGGGTATTTTTAGAGCAAAACATATTCCTGTCCATTTTTGAGTAAGTAGCAGCAATCATAGGTGATACAAAAGAAGATAGCAATGCCCCAGTAAGTGCACAATGTTTGGTTATAACCCAATTTTTTATCCACATTTGAGACAAATATCGCGACATTTAACGCCATACTAACGTAAAATAATTGCTATAACCTTATTATGATCTCAATGAATATGAAGATTTGCACATTTTTAGGAATGGTAGTGCTATTGTTGGCTGGTTGTGGTGGTGGAGGCAACAAGCCCTCTACCTCTGATACTACGCCGCCAACCATTTCCCTTAATGGCAGCAACCCAGTCAGTATTCAGCAAGGAGAGAGCTATATCGACGCTGGCGCGTCAGCCATTAATAACGGTCAATCTGTTGAAGTATCCACCCATAACCCTGTTAATACTAGCCTGATTGGCACCTATATGGTCACCTACACGGCCAGCGACTTATCTGGCAATGTTGCTACCCGAACACGCGCAGTGAGGGTCATCGCTCCCACACCTAGCGCCTGCTCGGATTTCGAGAAAGAGGTCGACGCAGGCCCCCTGGCCGCACTTACCGAATGTGGGCTGCAATACCGTCGTCACGCCGTTATTGGTGAGACAGAGATCATACATACCCTGCCCGATTTCTCATACGCAGGATATCAAGGAGGCGGCGTTGCCATACCCGATATCCCCAGCAAAATTATGCTTTCCCCTCTTCCAAATGAGGATGACACCCAGCAAATACAGAGTGCTATTAATCAACTGAGCCAAGTTGCACCAGATGAAAATGGGTTTAGGGGTGCCATTGTCCTTTCAAGTGGTGAGTACGACATATCCTCTCCCATAGAAATTAAGACCAGCGGGATCGTTTTACGAGGGGCTGGGCAAAATACCTTGTCTAGTGGCGGTACGGTGCTGCGAGCCAAAACCTCCATTAAAGATGAATTTATTGTGTTCAAAGGCCAAGATGACCACGATGCCGATAACCACTCTCGAGTTAGGATTACCAATGCATACATTCCCATTGGTGCTAAACAGATAGAGGTGTCCGATGCATCAGGCTTTTCAGTAGGTGATTTGATCGGCGTAAGACGCACCCCCAATAATCAGTGGCTCAGTACTATCGGCATGGATAATATTACCGATGGCCTATTCAATGAATCCTGGACGACTTCAAGTTATGCGATCACACACATCCGAACGATAGAAAGCATCTCAGGTAATACGTTGACCATCAACATTCCCATGGTAGACAGTATCCAACAAACCTTTGGCGGCGGCGATGTCGCCAAGGTGAATACTAATGAGCGACTCCACTCCTGCGGCATTGAGGATATACGGCTGATTTCCGATTATGCCTCTGAGGAGGATGAATCACACTCATGGGACGCCATTTTACTTGAAAATGTTGAAAACTGTTGGGTCAGACGAGTAAGCGCCATGCACTTTGCATTCTCAGCGGTCACCATCGTCAATGGTTCTTTTAATACGGTTGAAGAAGTTGCCATAGCTGAGATGAAGTCCACCACTAACGGTGGGCGACGATACGCGTTTGGTGTCAATGGCAATAGTGTTGGTAACCTTTTCCAACGTTGTTATGCGAGCGAGGGCCGACATAATTTTATCTCTGGCTCTCGCGTCACCGGCCCTAACGTCTGGCTCGATTGCCTTGCGGAAAACTCTCTTAATGATGACGGACCTCATCACCGCTGGGCAACGGGTTTGTTATTCGATAATATTGAAACGCTACAGTTGAACGTACAAAACCGATACAACAGTGGCTCTGGGCATGGCTGGGCTGGTGCTCAAGTCGCCATATGGAATCCACACATCACATCAGTTGCCGTTAACACTGCTAAACCTAAGCCTGCAGAAATCATTGTGAACGCCCCGCCATCTGCAATTAGCTGGGCCGTAGGCGTAACGGGGGATGGTGTTTTAAGCCCGGGCATCGTAGATAACCAAGCCCAAGGAATTATCGAGTCCTGGGGACAACCTGTTTCTCCGAGAAGCTTATACATTGAGCAGCTAAGAGAGCGACTAGGAGAGGACGCCCTGGATAACGTCATTCTTCCCGCTCAGAAACAGGGCAATATTTGGGATTCATTAAGAGCATGGAAAGGCAATGGTGCACTTGCTGATTATATGTAGGTCTCTATTAATGCCTGTTTTCCAGCTCTTTGCAAAATTTCTGATTGGGATTTAATGAAAACAGGGAAGCAATCAATGGGTCGCATTGAAAATTGCCAATAGCCAAGCTACCCATGCATTTTGTGTAGTGCTGCGCTTTACCGTCATGAGTGGTAACGATGGTAGGTAAACCATTATTTGAAAAGCTCACGTAAATACCTTCGATCGGCTGCATCACCGACGATATAAGTATATTCACTGGCTCCTTGAAAGCAATCTCAAGATGATTCGCCGACTTGATACGTTGAAGCCCTTGTTCTGAGCGCTCAAAATCATAAGTCTCACCCACTACGCGTTC
The DNA here is from genome assembly GCA_964226685.1 of Polaribacter sp. Lineage (GTDB taxonomy): Bacteria > Pseudomonadota > Gammaproteobacteria > Pseudomonadales > Cellvibrionaceae > CAXQRU01. Next base: position 4,034 of record CAXQRU010000170.1, read on the forward strand.
ATAGTGCCTACAGCTATTTAGGTAAGATTGTACATTCCCCCATATGTGCTCAGATTGAGTCTTATCGAGGGTACTTTTTTCTCCATCAATCGAGGTAATCACTGTAAACTCTGAGCCTCCCGCATATACAGGCAAGCTTTGGATTAATAGCAGTAATACTAGTGCTACCCTCGCAATATTATTAAGCTTTTGGCACAGCATCTTTTCTCCTCAAACAGCACTCGTAATCAACAAACGAATTGGTTAAATATTACCATCAAATGAAAACTAAGCTCACCCAAAAACCACATTGTAAATATAAAATTTACAATCATGCGCAGGGGTGGCTCACCTATGGGACAAAACCACTACAAATCAAACCCATTTAACCTCAAACCCTTGTTTTGCGAGCCAGATATCGGCATGATACCAAGCAAATTGGCGAGACTCGCCCTTTCTCTAGAAATAAGACCAATCGGATAGAAAATATGAAAGATATAGTAGCTTTGTGCAAAAGGCGCGGCTTTATTTTTGCCTCATCAGACATTTATGGCGGTATCAATGGCTTTTGGGACTATGGCCCTCTCGGTGTAGAGCTTAAAAATAACCTGCGTGACCGCTGGTGGAAAGATATGGTGCTGCGCCCCCCAATTGGCCCAGATGGCAGCCCCATTGAGATTGTGGGCCTCGATGCCTCCATCATCCAAAACCCAAAATCCTGGGAGGCCAGCGGCCACGTTGGTGGTTTTAATGACCCGATGGTCGATTGCAAAGAGAGCAAAAAGCGCTACCGCGCCGATCACGTGATCGTCTATTCACCCAAAGATGGCGAAGGTCCAATGATTGCGTTTGATAAAGACGCAGACGACGATGATATTCAAAAGCGACTCGCTAAGCTCGCTAAGGGCAAAAATACCTCGGATTTTGAGACCACCACCCTAGATAATATCGATGAAGCGCTCTTTGGCCAAATCATCGGTCCCGATGTCAAAACCCCGGGCAGCCTAACGGAACCTCGCCAGTTTAATATGATGTTTCACACTTACGTAGGTGCTGCCGCTGGCGATGAGAACAAAGCCTATCTGCGCCCTGAAACCTGTGGCCCGATCTTTTTGAACTTCAAAAATGTGGTGGACTCAAGCCGGGTCAAGGTACCTTTTGGTATTGCTCAAATTGGTAAAGCTTTCCGTAATGAGGTGACGCCCAGAAACTTTATTTTCCGCAGCCGTGAGTTCGAGCAAATGGAACTCGAATGGTTCTGTGAGGAAGAAGAAGTGCCAATGTGGTTCGACTTTTGGGTTGAGCAGCGCACCAACTTTTGGCTGTCACTGGGAATCCCTAAGTCTGAGTTGAATTTCTTGGATGTTCCCAAAGAAGACTTGGCTCACTACTCTACCCGCACCATCGACGTCGAATACCGCTTCCCCTTCGCGGCACCCGGTTTTGATGAGTTAGAAGGCATTGCCCACCGAGGTAATTACGATTTAACACAACACCAAGCGTTTTCTGGCCAAAAATTAGAGTACTTGGATCAGGTTCAAAATAAGCGTTACCTCCCTCACGTGATTGAGCCTTCGACCGGTCTCACCCGTGGCGTGCTGGCGTTGATTTGCCAAGCGTACACCATCGATGAAAATCGTCCTAGTGGCGTCTACTTGAACTTCCACCCTTCCATGGCTCCCAAGAAAGCGGCTATTTTGCCCCTCACCGCCAAAGACGCTCACGTGCCTTATGCTCAAGAGTTGTATTTAGACCTGCGTGATGAGTTTGCGGTTGAGCTAGATATTAAGCAAAATATTGGTAAGCGCTACGCCAGACAGGATGAGATCGGAACACCCTACTGCTTTACCATCGATAACGAGACAGCTGCAGATAATAGCGTCACCGTGAGAGATCGCAATACCATGTCGCAAGAACGCATCTCCATGGATAAAGTCAAAGACTTTTTACGGGATAAAATTTACCGCTAAATCAAACATCGACTGATCCGCCCTCACACTGTGAGGGCGTTTTAGCGTTATAAAACCCATCTTTAAACTAATCAAAACACCCAGAGCCTGCGTATATTTCATTAGCTGATTCGAGGGTTATTCTATGAAAGACCAACTATTCTATGACGGCCTGTGCCCACTGTGCGCAAAGGAAATTCGTCTTATGAAAAAACACTGCGCCAATCATATTGAGTTTATCGATATCCATGAATCAAGTGCACCCAATAAAGAGGCGCTACTTAAGAATTTACACATTCAACTGGCATCAGGCCAATGGTTGGTCGGCCCAGATGCCAATATTCATGCCTGGTCTTACACTAAATTTGGAAGGCTACTCGCGTGTTTACGGTGGCCTCTTATAAAGCAATGTGTTGATTTTATTTATTACAAATGGGCTGACAGGCGATACCAAAAACGATACGGCTGCCAAACTTGTCAATGACTATAACAGTATAAACGCTCAGAGACCGCATCAATCTCATCAAACATCGTTAAGCGATCACGCCATTTTTGAGGAATGCCGTCAACCCCATAATAAGCGCCCGCTATCTGACCGCAAACGGCGGCTGTGGTATCAGCATCATTGCCGATATTGGCTGAAAGTAGTATCGCCTCTTCAAAAGACTCAGAATTCATAAAGCACCACAACGCCGACTCAAGGCTCTCGATAACATAACCACTGCCGGTTAAATCCTCGTAAGATAAGCTCATAAAATCTAAGTTTGCAATGTCTTTCACCTTATTGGACTCTGGGCGATAGTCATGAAAATCAAATATTTCTTGTTTAGAACCAGCAGAGAACGCCCTCACAATATAACTCGAAAATAAGCGGCAACTCTCAATACACTCTGCCGAGCCATGAGTCGTTCGCGAGCTTTCGCCCGCAAAGTGAATACAATCTTCAAGGTTATTTCTATATAACATGGGGATGGGCGCTAAACGCATAATAGAGCCATTACCTGAAGAACGCTCGTCCATTGAACCACTAAATGGATCTTTGGTATCTAAGTATTTTTGTAAGGCTTTTGCAACGGTATTACCAATATCAAAACACCGCCCATTACTACTCATATAACCATGCTGGTACCAGTTGCAATACCGATTCATCTGATCCATCGCATCAAAGGCCTTTTTCGTCAAAAGACTGTGCGCTAAACACAGCGCCATCGACATATCATCTGTCCATTGGCCAGGCTCCAGCCTAAACGGGCCACCGCCCACCATATCACTGATTGGTGCAAAGGTACCTCTTTGCCTGAATTCAAGTGTTGTACCCACGGCATCGCCACAGGCTAGCCCGATTAAGGCTCCTTTTACTCTCTTTTTCATTATTAAAATACTCAACTCGTTATTTTGCTAAAGGTTCTAACCGCTTCTCTTTGATTAACTGAACAGCCACTAGGTAAATCTCCATTTACTGTTTGCATTTAACGATACCTCTAGCCTTAACCAACTCCGCCAACACTTCTTTTGCAAGCTCGACCGTTGGTTCAAACTTAAGGAGCACATCCCCCACCGGTATGTTTACCATCGCCGCTCTCCTCACACCTAGATAACGCTAACCAATACTCCATAGCGTGGGCAGCATCCACACATTTGGAATAGCTATTGTTTGAGCCATAGACGATTTCTGTGGCCTCTTTCCTTGCCTCACTATACTCTTTTGTTATTTTGCATTCAGCCAACGTCTGCGTACTGACCATGATAGTAAAACCAATAACAAATACTCTAATTTTTTCCATAACTCATTGATCCAAAAAACAAAACCAAAAACCAGCAACCACTCTAACACACATCAAAACCATAATCTGTGTAATGTCATAAAACTCTAAAAAAACTGTCATATCCGTGTCAAATTAGCACTTTACAGTATCAACAGCATAAGAGGACGCTGACATGAAAAAAGCGCACTACAGAACATTATGGCTATCCGATATTCACCTGGGCTACAAAGATTGTAAGGCTGACTACCTATTAAATCTGCTCAATCACTGCACCTTTGACCACCTCTATCTCGTTGGCGATATTATTGATATGTGGGCCATGAGCAAAAGACTTTGCTGGCCAGATTCCCACAACCAGTTATTGCATACCTTGCTCTCACTACCTACACAAGGTGTGAAAGTCACCTATTTACCTGGCAACCATGACGCTCCCACTCAAAAGTATTCAGGGCTTAGCATCGGCAATATGACCATTGCTAGACAAGCACGTCATACCTGCGCCAATGGCAAAGAGCTACTCATTCTTCACGGAGATCAATTTGATCAAGACGTTTGCTTTGGAAAGCTTCACAACTGGGTTGGCGACAAAGCCTATAGCACCTTACTTTTTGTCAACCGCTGGGTGAATTACACCCGCATCAAAATGGGGCGTAATTATTGGTCTCTTTCGGGTTACATCAAGTCGCGTGTCAGCGGTGCTACCAATGCTATAGAGCGTTATAAGCAGGCCGCTTTAAGTTTTGCTCAAAGGCACCAAGCCGATGGTATTGTCTGCGGCCATATTCACCACCCTGAAATTTCAACTGACAAAAACATTCACTATTTTAATACCGGTGATTGGGTAGAAAACTGTTCGGCCCTCGTTGAAAACTCGGACGGCTCAATGGAGTTAATTTATTGGGCACAAGTGAAAGAGCCATTAACCCTCTACCCTAAAGCAGCATAATAATTATGATTACTCGATTATTTAAACGTAAAAAACCGGCCAAAATTGCTTGGCCGGAATCTAGAAAAAAGTTACAAAAAGCCATAAAACAGTGTGAGCATCTGGCCTATACGACAGACGGCAAAGATATTTACTTGTACATTCCCAAAGATAAATCTTTGATTTTGAAGGAACTTGGGCGGCTTCGAGAAATCACCTTTCGTGCCGTGGGAGAAGGCAGTCAAAAAAAGCGTGATATCGACCAATACGACCCCTTGTATTACCATATTATTTTATGGGATGACCAAAGCCGACAAATTGTTGGATCGTACCGATTAGGTTGTGGCAAACAACTACACAATAAATTGTACACACGCGAGTTATTTACTTACTCACCTCAAATGAACTCTTATTTTGAAAGAGGACTAGAGCTTGGAAGAAGCTTTGTACAACCTAAATTTTGGGGTAGTCGAAGCCTGGATTATTTGTGGCAAGGCATTGGTGCCTTTCTCACCCAATACCCTTACTATCGTTATTTATTTGGACCTGTGAGCATTAGCCAACAGTTGCCCGATGAGGCGAAGTTCTTACTAGTCGATTTTTATCAAACCTACTACCCATCAAAAAGCCAACTGGCTTTAGCGAAAAACCCAATCGAGTTTGGCAGCTATCAATCACCTTTCAGCCGGGCCAACCAAGAGCAAGACTATGCAATCCTTCAAGATAAACTCAAAGCACTTAACACCAGCATACCAACACTCTATAAACAATATACTGGGCTGTGTGAAGAACAAGGCGTGCAATTTCTAAGTTTCAGTATCGACCCCGACTTTAGCGACTGCATTGACGGGCTTATTCTAGTTGATACTGAAAAGTTTACCGACAAAAAGCGCCAACGCTATTTAGAAAAACGCCGAGTGGCCTAGGCCGACAAGGCTTCTAAGTGCGACAGGTACTCATCGTAAGTGCCTTTGAAATCAATCAAGTTTTTATCCTTGATTTCAATCACGCGGGTGGCCAGTGAAGAAACAAACTCTCGGTCATGACTCACAAAGATTAATGTACCCTCATAGTATTCCAGGGCTAGGTTGAGCGATTCAATGGACTCCATATCCAAATGGTTGGTCGGCTCATCCAAAATTAATACGTTATTGTCTTGCATAATCAATTTGCCAAACAACAAACGGTTTTTCTCACCACCAGAGCAAACCTTCACTTTTTTATTAAAGTCATCAGATGAGAATAGTAAACGCCCAAGCGTCGCACGAACAATTTGATCATCGTGGCTTGGCTTGCGCCATTGACTCATCCAATCAAATAAAGTGAGATCACAATCAAAATCACGAGTAGAATCTTGTGGACAGTAACCTAGGGTAGCACTTTCAGCCCATTGCAAACCACCTTCATTGGGTGTCAACTCATTCATCAAACAGCGCAAGAATGTGGTTTTTCCCACACCATTTTCACCAATAACAGCAACCCTCGCACCGGCTTCAATCAGCAAATTATCGCCACGAAAGAGCGTCTCGCCCTCAAAGCCATGAGCAATTTTTTCAATGGTCACAGCCTGCCTATGAAGTTTTTTCTCTTGAGTAAAACGAATGTAGGGGCTTTGCCGACTCGACGCTTTAATATCGTCTAACTTAATTTTCTCAATTTGTTTGGCTCTGGATGTTGCTTGCTTAGCCTTTGAAGCATTGGCCGAGAAACGGCTCACAAACTGTTGCAGCTCAGCTATTTGCGATTTCTTTTTAGCATTTTCACTGTGCAAACGCTCTTGAGCAGCGGTCGCAGCCCGCATAAAATCATCGTAATTACCTGGATAAACACGTAGCTCACCATAGTCAATATCAGCCATATGAGTGCAAACCGAATTCAAAAAGTGGCGATCGTGCGAGATAATCACCATCGTACTTTTGCGCTCGTTAAGCACGCCCTCTAGCCAGCGAATGGTATTAATATCTAAGTTGTTGGTCGGCTCATCCAGTAACAAAATATCGGGGTCAGAAAAAAGCGCTTGCGCAAGTAATACCCGCAATTTCCAACCGGGAGCCACTTCACTCATCAAACCGTAATGCAGTGACTGCTCAATACCAGCACCAATCAATATCTCTTCGGCACGACTCTCTGCACTGTAGCCATCCATTTCGGCGAACTGAACTTCAAGGTCAGCGACCTTCATACCATCCTCTTCGCTCATTTCAGGCAACGAATAAATGCGATCCCGCTCTTTTTTCACTTCCCAAAGCTCTTTATGACCCATGATGACCGTATCCACCACGGTATACTGCTCAAAAGCGAACTGATCTTGATGGAGTTTACCCACTCGCTCATCGGGGGTGATGGTGACATTGCCCGCCGTTGGCTTTAAGCTGCCATCTAAGATTTTCATAAAGGTTGATTTACCACAACCATTAGCGCCGATTAGGCCATAACGATTGCCATTGCCAAATTTGACAGAGATATTTTCAAATAATGGCTTAGCGCCAAATTGCATGGTGATATTAGCGGTGGAAATCACGAGTTTACCCAGAAGTCATTTAAAAGCGGGCTACTATAGTGATTTTTGGGTGAAATGTCGACATTTACCCGCTGATTTTAGGGAAAGTCTCTCTAAACTAAAGACTTAACGTAGCTGTCTCTATCAATATCAATAACCTCAACCGTGATTGAGCAATTATTAATAGTCAACTCAGCTAATTGATCCGACACACACTGTGAAAGCTTGGATTTTTCCTGTGCATTGCGACCATATAAAATTTTTAAAGCAATATGAGACCTTTGCACGATGAGTGCTTACCAAGGTCAAATTGTTACTTTCTCTTTTTTTTAGCATATAGCCTAAAAAGCCACCATTTTTTAGGCCAAAATTTGCTGTTCAGCCGCGATTTCCCATTTTACCCTCGCCTTCAGGCACAACTTCCCCGCAGCAGCGACAAACCCCGCTTGATATTATGCGCAACGCACATCAACTCAAAACGTGTGCGATTGCGAGCAAGACCAAGATAACGAGCTTTGGCCATGCCATAGTGCTGCTTCAATACACCAAAGACACGCTCAACGG
>CAXQRU010000171.1:0-16960 GCA_964226685.1 Polaribacter sp.
GCTTATACACTCTTTCCCTACACGACGCTCTTCCGATCTCAAAAGAAAAAAAACAGCACGGCAAAAAAAACCAACCTCGCCGCCAACCCAAGCAGCCAGTCATCACCCCATTTAGACAAAGTATTGACTGGCCGACAATATACATTTTGTAATAATTTCATCTCACCCCCTATAAGCATTTCAACTAAGACTGAGATAATTAAAAAAAGTTCTATTTTGTTGAAAGATGACTCAGGATCTTTTGATAATGGCGTTCGGTAGCGCCCCGATGTTGGGAAATATATTCTTTGGCTCGAAGCCCAAGTCTGATTCGATTATCTGGATTTTTCAACAAACAATCGATGCGGCCAGCCAACTCCTGTTGATCGTTGGCAACACTCAAACCCACGCACCCCATAAGACCTTCAACTAATGCGCTAAAATTATGGGTATGAGGCCCAGTGACGGTAGCCAAGCCCCAACTGGCGGGTTCAATTAAGTTCTGTCCGCCATGAGGCACGAGGCTACCTCCCACAAAGGCGACATCCGCACAACCATACAAGGTCGCCAGTTTTCCAAGCTCATCAACCAGTAGCACCTCTATTTTATCATCCAAGTCGAAGCCTGACTCACTAGAACACTGATATCGATAACCGTTTAACAACTGGCAAACTTCTGTCTTACGCTCAATATGACGCGGAACTAACACCAGCAACAGCTCGGGATGCTCTTGCTTTAGCTGCTGGAACACATCAAGTACTTGCGGCTCCTCGCCGGAATGAGTACTGGCGACAATCCAAACCGGGCGCTCGCCCCAAGATTTTCGGATTTTTTTTGCCAAAGCAATGGCTTCATCACTGGGCGTCACATCGAACTTGATATTACCCAAGGTATGAACACTGGAAGCGCCCAATAAACGAAAACAAGTTGCCTCACTTTCCGTTTGCGCAAAAACTTCTATTCCCTTAAACAATCGCTTAGATGCATAAGACTTAAAACCGAGATAACGATCAAAGGAGGACTCAGAGAGTCTGGCATTGACCAAAAAAATAAGACATTGTTTTCTAGCCGCTGCCAATAAGCAAGGCCAAAGTTCTCTTTCAATTAATAGCAACATGCATGGCTGTATGGTTTTAACAAAACGTTTATGAAACCAAGGCAGGTCATAAGATAAATAACAGTGCTGAACTGAAGGCAAGCGCTTTGCGACTATATCAGCCCCGGTGGGAGTGGTGGTGGTGATGACGATAGCTTGTTCGGGATGATGTTCCAAAAGCTTTTTCACTAAGGGCTCAGCCACTAAAACCTCGCCCACTGAAGCCGCATGAATCCAAATAGGCGAGCTTGACGTTGACGTTACAAATCCAAAACGCTCTCGACTGCGCTGCTTATAGGCTGGATGCTGACGGTATCGAAACAGTAAGCCAAAGTGAATGACGGGCAAGAGCACGCACCACAACACTACATATAGGCTATGCAGCAGTGTTGCCATTATTGCTCTTCAAAACCGGCTGCATGCAATGCAGCGTAGTGACCGCCTTGAGCCAATAGTTGTTCGTGCTGGCCCTCTTCCACAATACGGCCCTTATCCATCACAATGATTCGATCGGCCTTTTCGATGGTTGATAGGCGATGAGCAATGATCAAGGTCGTGCGACCTTTCATGACCTCATCCAGTGCCGCCTGAATATGACGCTCAGACTCAGTATCCAAGGCCGATGTAGCTTCATCTAAAATCAAAATCGGCGCATCTTTTAAAAGCGCGCGGGCAAGCGCAATACGCTGGCGCTGCCCACCGGACAACCTCGCCCCATTTTCCCCCAAAAGTGTTTGCATCTGCTCTGGCAGATCCTTAATAAATTCCCAAGCATGCGCGGCTTGCGCTGCCGCTTGTATTTGTTCGGGAAGATACTGAACGCGATCACCATACGCGATATTGTTGGCAACCGTATCATTAAATAGCGTCACATGTTGATTGACCAAGGCAATGTGTTGCCTAAGATTACTCAAGGTGTAGCTCACTATAGGCACACCATCAATCGCGATTTCGCCTTCAAAGTCGTGATAAAAACGTGGCAATAAATTTACCAAAGTCGTTTTACCACCGCCCGAGCGCCCCACTAATGCCACGGTTTCACCAGGCTTAATCGATAGGTTAAGGTCGTGCAAGACTCGCTCACCATCATAGGCAAAACTGACATTTCGAAATTCAATCGCACCTTTGACTCTATCAGCGGTGTATTCACCCTTATCCAATTCCACCGGAGAATCTAGCTGATTAAAAATACTTTCTGCCGCCGCAATACCCTTTTGAACATTACTGATTTCATTGGCAAGTTTACGAATGGGTTTAGGCATCATGCCTGCGGCCGCTAAAAAGGCAATCACCTCACCCACTGAGCTGGTCTCCATAAAGCTCAATACAAAATACAGTAAAGCGCCTAGCGCCATGACCACCAATAATTGTATCGCGGGAGTGCCGGCCGCTTGAGTCGCGACTAACTTTAAGTTTTGGCGATAATTATTATGGCTGGCTTTTTCAAAACGCTCTTGTTCATAACGCTCGCCCCCAAAGACTCTCATCACGCGCATATTGTTAATCATTTCAGAGCAAACGTGAGTAATGTCGCCCATACTGGTTTGTATGCGAGAGCTTAATTTTCTCAAACGACGACTCACACTGGAAACAATCAGGCCCAAAAATGGCGTGATGAGTAAAAATAACAGCGTCACTTTCCAATCCTGCCACAATAGATAAATCAGCAAGAAAATCACCGTCGCGCCCTCGCGCACGAGAATTTTCAGGGCATTGGTCGCCGCCTGGGTCACTTGAGCCACATCAAAGGTGATGCGCGACATCAGCTCACCAGAATTATTGTGATCAAAGTAGTGGTTAGGCGCTCCGGTCAGATGATTAAACAATTGAACTCTGAGCTTATGAACAATCGCAAACGCCACACGAGAAAAACAGTATTCCCCAAAAAAAGCCCCGATTGATCGTAAAAAGTAGAGCCCAATCAAGAGTAAAGGAATCATGATCTTGACATCATCGGCAATACTTTGTGCATCCACCACTTTAGCATCGTCGGGCTTGTCAATGCTGCCACCAATGGCATTGACTGTGTATTTACTGAGCTCAGCTAGACCTGGCTCTGTGGCCGCATAGAGCAAAAAGCCTCCAATACCGACGATAAAGAAAAACAAGTGTGGCTTGAGATAACCCAATAAACGCCAATAGGTAGCAAACGATGATTTTTTCATTAGATTTGATAAAACTCGCGGTACCAACGAACAAACTTATCTACCCCAGATTTTATAGGAGTGGCGGGCTGGTAATTCACATCTTTGATGAGATCTTGGACATCGGCGTAGGTGTCTGGCACATCACCAGGCTGCAGTGGCAACAATTCTTTCTCTGTGGTTTTACCAATAGCGTCCTCAATGGCTGAAATATAATCTAACAACTCAACGGGTTGGCTATTACCAATATTATAAATTCGCCATGGTGCTCGGCTACTGCCTGGATCGGGGTCCAAACCTGACCATTGCTCATTGGGCTGCGCGGTATGGTCTAAGGTGCGGATAACACCTTCGACAATATCGTCAATGTAGGTAAAATCCCTTCTGTGCTTACCGTAGTTAAACACCTTCAAAGGCTCCCCTGCCAGAATGGCTTGGGCAAATAAAAACGGCGACATATCCGGGCGCCCCCAGGGGCCATAAACGGTAAAGAAACGCAAGCCCGTGGTGGGAATGTTATAAAGATGGCTATACGTGTGGGCCATCAACTCATTGGCTTTTTTGCTGGCTGCGTAGAGTGATAAAGGATGATCCACATTATCGTGCACAGAAAACGGCATAGTCTCGTTGGCACCATAAACCGAGCTTGAAGAGGCATACACTAAATGCTCAATCTTATGTTGGCGACACCCCTCTAAGATATGCAAAAAACCCGTGATATTGCTTTCCGTGTAGGCATGAGGGTTCTCCAGCGAATAACGAACGCCGGCTTGGGCCGCCATATGTACCACACGGTCAAAGGCCTCCTCCCTAAACAGCGACTCCATAGCCGCTCTATCGGCACAATCCACTTTCACAAAGCGAAATCGGCCTGGCTTGTCGGCAGCCACATGCTCGTAACTGGGTTCAGGGGAGCCGGACAAATAATCATCAATTCGCTTTAGGCGCGCTTGCTTCAAACTGACATCATAATAATCATTAAGATTATCTAGACCAACGACATCATCACCTCTAGCCAAGAGATACAATGCAATATGAGCCCCAATAAAACCGGCTGCGCCCGTAACCAAAACCTTCATAAAATCTAACCGTCGTTGGCAAAATAGGCATTCTAACAAATTTTAAGGGTGAGAAACCATTGGCGATGCAATCCCTCATCGTTATACTGCTCGCCTAATTGACAAAGTGACGCCACTTTATGACGCTTTCACCAACCATCAAAACAACCCTAGGAGGCCTGCTACTGTGCTTGTTTTTTGCAGGCATGACCACGGTAGCACGCTTATCCAGCAGCCTGGTTATTTTGCTGGCGCTGACAGGTATCGTACTTATCATTCGTCGCTATCAATCCCCCTCTCGAGAGCAAAAACAGTTTGCCTGGGTATGCGCTGGCTTTTTGGGCGCCGCACTACTCGCCTGGGCTGCCGCCGATTTTCAATACCAAGGCACCAAGGAGCTGGGGCGATATGTTAGGCTGCTCTTTTTTATCCCTTTGGTTACTGCCTTATTTTGGTTAAAACCCAAAGAAGAATTCTTTTGGCTTGCCGTGGGAGCTGCCGCATGCGTGACAGGGGTTGTCGCTCTATACCAACACCTTGTTATGGACATGCCACGTTCTGAAGGCGCCACCAATGCTATTTTATTCGGTTGCTTTGCTCTTACCTTTAGTTTACTCAGCTTGATCGGCGCAAAACATTTACATAAAAACAAATTCTTATCCATCTTTTTGTATTTAGCGTCACCATTAGGTTTACTCGCCGCCTATCTATCAGGAACCCGAAATGCCTGGCTGTCTGCCTCATTGCTGCTACCAATCGTTATCATGTGGCTTCTTCCCAAAGGATTAAAATGGCTGGCTCCAGCAATACTCGTATTAGGATTAATGATAGGAACAACAATACATAAGCTTTACCCCCAAAATACTATAAGCGTCACTATTGAGAGAACAGTTGATGCCACTCAAAACTTTTTCAATGGAGAAAAAGTAAGCTCAACAGGCAAACGGCTAGATATGTGGGAGGGCTCCTGGGATATGTTTCTTCAAAATCCCATCTTGGGTGTAGGACTAGGAAATTACCTGCCACATATTCAAAAACGTATTGAGGAAGGCCTCTCTGACCCAGGCATTGGTGAATTCAGTCACGCCCACAGTAGCTACTTTTTTATTCTGGCCACACGGGGCCTAGTCGGCATTACAGCCTTTTTTCTGCTATTGGGCTGGCCGCTGTACTACTTTTGTCGCCAATACCGGGCCAATAAAAGCCCGATGGCTCAAGCAGGAATCATCACTATTATTGGCTTTGCTTGTTATGCCACCACCGAAGCATTTTTTAATCGCTCCATTCCACTGAATGCTTTTACCATGTTTATGGCTTGCTTTTATTATTTCCTCTCTCAGCAAAAGCCTACTGATGGAGCGCAACCTTAATGCACATTGCTCACGTCAATTTAGCTAAGGGGTTTCGCGGTGGCGAGCGGCAAACATTGCTACTGTGTCAGCACCTTGCGACCCAAAATATCCAGCAAACACTGATTGTTCGCCACGACTCACCGCTAGCGGAACAAGCAAAAGAAATAGCTAACCTTAAGGTACTAAAGACTAAACGGCCACATTTCAAAGCCAGTTTTGGGCTTAAAGCCGATCTCATTCACGCTCACGAAGCCAAGGCCTGCCATTTTGCCTATCTCAACTATGTGATAAGAAAAACACCCTACATTGTGACCCGGCGGGTACCCAATTGGCCAAAAGGCAACCGTTTTACGCGCAATATTTATCGCAATGCCAGTGCCTGCGTCGCCATTTCAAGTGCAATAAAGAGGGCACTAGAGCAGTATTCCCCTGGATTAAATGTTCACTGGATTCCCTCGATGTGCGCCAATTTCACCCCCGATGAGCATCTGGTTCAAGCCCTTAAAAAGCAGTATCAAGGCCGCTATGTGGTGGGCCATATTGGCGCGCTCGAGAATCGGCACAAGGGTCAGAGTTACTTGATTGAGGCCGCCCAAGAACTCACCCAACGCCACCCCGACATGCTCTTTTTGCTCCTGGGCGAAGGCAGTGACCGCGGCGCATTTGAGGAAGCCATTGGCAGTAACCCCAATATCAAACTGCTCGGCTTTAAAGAGAACGTGGCCAACTATTTATACCTATTCGACTGCTTTGCCTTCCCCTCTCTACAAGAGGGCCTTGGCTCCACCTTGCTCGATGCCATGCAGGCCAAGTTGCCCATGATTGGCAGCAATGTCGACGGAATCCCCGATATCATTCAAGATCAGCACAACGGTCTTCTGATTCCGCCGGGCGATAGCCAAGCAATAGTCAAGGCTATTGAAACCTTGTATGATGACCGTCAACTGGCGAAACAATATGGTGAGCAAGGGTACCAGCAAGTTGAGCAGTTCAAACCCGAAGCGATCAGCGAGCGCTATTATCAGCTCTACCAACAGCGACTAAACGAGACAAACCCATGATTGTAGTCACCGGCGGCGCAGGCTTCATCGGCAGCAATATTATTAAGCGCTTAAACGAACTCGGCTGTGACAATATTATCGCGGTCGATGATTTAAGCGATGGCAAAAAATTTTACAATATCGCCGATTGCACTCTAGCCGATTATATCGATAAAGACGATTTCCTGAGCTTTATTCACGGCCCTAACGCCCGCGAAATCGACGTTATTTTTCACGAGGGCGCCTGCTCCACCACCACCGAGTGGGATGGCCGCTACATGATGGAAAATAATTACCAATATTCCAAAAAACTCCTACACTGCTGCGCTGAGCATCGGATACAGTTTATCTATGCCTCCTCGGCGGCCGTGTATGGCGGCGGTTCAGTTTTTGAAGAAATACCGCAAGCTGAAAAGCCGCTCAATGTTTATGGCTACTCCAAACTGCTTTTTGACCAATACGTGCGCCGGCATTTTGCCAGCCTTAGCAATCAAGTCGTAGGCCTGCGTTACTTCAATGTCTACGGCCCCCGCGAGCAACACAAAGGCAGCATGGCGAGCGTCGCCTTTCATCTGAACCAACAACTGAACGCGGGCAACGACACCATTAAATTATTCGGCGCCTATGATGGCTATGAGCCTGGCACGCAATCGCGCGATTTTATTTATGTCGATGATGTGGTCGATGTCAATCTCTGGTTTATGGCCAACCCAGACATCTCGGGCATTGTGAATTGCGGCACGGGCCGTGCCCAACCCTTTAACGATGTCGCCAATGCGGTCATCGATTATCATCAAAAAGGCACCATTGAATACATCGATTTCCCAGACCATTTAAAGGGCGCCTACCAAAGCTATACCGAAGCCAATATCGACTCGCTTCGAGACATGGGCTACCAACAAGAGTTTAAAACCGTCGAGCAAGGCGTGCGCGCCTATATGGAGTGGCTCAATGGGTAAGGAACATATCCTGGTCGTTGGCCCCTCATGGGTGGGCGATATGGTGATGGCGCAATCGCTGTTCAAAATACTTAAGGCGCGCCCATCCAAGCCAGACATCGATGTGATTGCCCCGCCCTGGTCAGCGCCGATTATTGAGCGTATGCCAGAGATTAGCAACCGCATTGAACTGAACGTGAACCACGGTGAATTCGGGCTTAAAAAACGTTTCTCACTGGGCAAGCACCTCAAACAATACCAATACAGCCAAGCGATTGTATTGCCGAGATCCTTAAAAGCCGCGCTCACCCCATTTTTTGCCAGCATTCCTACACGCACCGGTTTTTTGGGCGAAATGCGTTATGGCCTGCTCAATGATATTCGCTTGTTCGATAAGAAAAAATTAGACCAAACCGTCAAACGTTTTGCGACGCTCGGCTTGCCAGCGAACCAAGCACTAGGAGAGATTCCCAAACCCTCGCTGAATATTGACCCCAAGAACCAACAAAAATTAGTTGAACAACTCAAGCTATCGGACAAACCCGCCATTGCCTTGCTGCCAGGCGCCGAATACGGGCCGGCCAAGCAGTGGCCGCTCGATTACTATAGAGAACTGGCCAAACGAATTTTAGACAGTGGCAAACAAGTGTGGATTTTAGGCTCCAACAAAGACAAACCAGCGGGCGACACCATTGTCGAATCACTGGGCGAGCACGCTATCAACCTTTGCGGCGAAACCAGCTTGGCCGATGCCATTGATTTACTCGCCAGCGCCGAGCACTGCGTGAGCAATGACTCTGGCCTTATGCATGTGGCCGCCGCGGTCAACACACCCGTGATCGCGATTTATGGCTCGTCCAGCCCAGACTTTACACCGCCACTGACTGAGCGCGCCCAAATCCAATACAAAAATTTAGATTGCAGCCCCTGCTTCAAACGCGAATGCCCCCTGGGCCATTTGAACTGCTTAAAAACCATTACCGTCGATGACATTGCAAGCCAATTACCCTTATGACCATTGATCTCAGCCCATTAAAAACTGGCCGCATCGCCGTGATTGGCGACATCATGCTCGACCGCTACTGGCATGGCGACACCGCCCGCATCTCACCAGAAGCACCCGTGCCAGTCGTGCGTTTAAAAGATACCGAAGAGCGTCCAGGGGGTGCCGCCAACGTGGCCCTCAACACCGCCCACTTGGGAGCCAAAACCTTACTGGTTGGCCTGGTCGGCAACGATGAACAAAGCCAAATCCTTGAGCAATCGCTCGCCAAAAGCGGCGTCGAGTGCGACTTAATCAAACTCGATGGCCAACACACCATCACCAAACTGCGCGTAATGAGCCGCGCCCAACAATTAATTCGCCTCGATACCGAAAATGGTTTTACACTCGATAGCAACCTGCCACTATTAAATGCGGCCAAAGCCGCGGCGGATCAATCCGATGTAGTCATTCTCTCGGACTATGATAAAGGCACCCTGCGCCCGATTTTATCGGAGCTGCTCGATCACTGCGAACAAACCAATAAACCCGTATTGGTCGACCCAAAAGGCGGCGACTTTTCGATTTACCGAAAGGCCACCTTACTGACGCCCAATATGAGCGAATTTGAAACCGTCGCCGGTAAAACCTCTAGCGAAGAAGACCTGACCGAAAAAGCCCAATCACTGATCGATTATTTAGAATTGGACGCTCTCTTAATCACTCGCAGCGAGAAAGGCATGTCTTTATTTGGAAAGGACAAACCCTTCCACCTGCCCGCCCAAGTTCGCGAAGTCTTTGATGTGACCGGCGCCGGTGATACCGTCATCGCCACCTTAGCAGCCGGTATCGCCTGCGGCATGAAACAAACCGATGCCGTGCGCCTGGCGAACCTAGCCGCGGGCATCGTGGTTGGCAAGCGCGGCACCGCGTTTGTCTCTATTGAAGAATTACAAAAAGCCCAGCAGGCACAGCAAAGTAGCCACCCTCTTGGCGTTACTACAGAGCCCTCTTTACTCAAAGCGGTTAAGATCGCCAAAGTTCATGGCGAAACCATTGTCATGACCAACGGCTGTTTTGATATCCTACACGCTGGCCATGTCTACTATTTGGAACAAGCCAAAAAACTGGGGGATCGCTTAATCGTTGCCGTTAACGATGATGACTCCGTTAAACGTTTAAAAGGCCCAAGCCGGCCCGTGAACACCTTGGCAAATCGCATGCAAGTTTTGGCAGGCCTGCGCTCGGTGGATTGGGTCGTGCCCTTTAGCGAGGACACACCGGCCAGACTCATCGAAGCCGTATTGCCAGATAAACTCATCAAAGGCGGCGACTATAAGCCACAAGACATCGCAGGCTACCAAGCGGTGGTGGGCAATGGTGGTGAAGTGTTGGTGACGGAGGTTGTCGAAGGCTGCTCGACCAGCACTATTATTAAAAGCATAAAAGATCAAAATGGCTCATAACATTAAACCACTCAAGCTATTATCCTCACGCTATTTGAAAAAAAATAATGTGACCATCGGTGCATTAAAACACGAACAAAAATTTCATAATCGCTACTGGGAAAAACGCCTTAAGGTGAACACCTATGGCAACCGCGACGTCGATATTGATGATGGTCTACGCTACGAACCCGCCCCTTATTTAATTATCCAAGAAGTGCTAAACCGGCTGAACTTAGGCGCAAATGACGTTTTTGTGGATTTGGGCTGCGGGAAAGGCCGAGCCTTGCTCATGGCAATGCGCCGCCCCATTAAAAAAGTGGTGGGAGTTGAGTATGACAAACAATGCCTTGACATTGCACGTAGCAATCTAGCCAACGCTCAAGGCCCAGAGCTCGCGTTAATTCACGGCCTAGCTCAAGAGTTCGACTTTTCTGAGGCGAGCTGCTTATTTCTCTACAACCCCTTTGGCGAGCAAACCTTGCGAGAAGTCATGCAATCACTCACAACATCGCTCAAAGAAAAACCGCGCCGTTTTCAAATTGTCTACCTGAACCCGCAACACAATAACGCCATTGAAGAAACACGATTATTTAACAATACCGAAAACTGGCCAACCTCTATATTTCCCGACTTTGATGTTTATCCGGTTCAGCCGATTGCGGTTTCTTTTTGGGAGGCACCTTGAATCGCCTTATGCTCCACAGACAATAAATCCGGCGTTTGCAATTGTACGCCCGTCATCGCTGAAGCCTTTAACATTAACTGGTTAATGGTAAACAGGCTTGAGAGCAAATGCTTACGAGCATTGGCGGTGATTTTGGTCGTTGGTACCGCCTCCAAATACACAAACAAAGTGTACTGCAAGGCATAATCACCCGTATTGGTCAGGCGCCACTCAAAAGGTGTTTTGGTTTTAATTTTCAAATCTTTCGTGGCCAAGGCCAACTCATAAGCCGTGTTAAACAGCTTATCGACTCTGGATTCAAAATAAGTAAATGCCTCCATTCGCTCATCGTGCTTCATTGAGCTTAAATCTGGGTAGCCAATATTATAAACAATTGCTTTACGAATCCCCTCCGTACTGGCCACGCGGCTTAAGTTATCAATTTTGGACTCGATAAAACGCTTATTGCGAATAAAGGTTCGGTGATTATTTCGAATATCGTACAAAATGGTATGAATAAAACTCACTTTATGAATAATGTATTCATCCGGGTAGCCATCGATCACCACCACGTCGCCATCTTCCAAAATTTTACTATTAAGAATAATCAAACCGCTGACAATATCCGGCGCCCACACACTGCTGGTCAACGCCAAGAAACCGATGATAATTCCGAAGATACCCGTCGTCTCTAACCAGCTATTTAAACCCCACACCTGAATAAGCAGGTAGATCGTAAAAAAACTGGTGACGATTAAATGTAAAATACCAACGACGCGACTGCTATAAGTATCTAAATAAATGGTTTCGTGATCGAATTCTTTTTTCGTGCCAAAGCGGCGCCTAAAAAAGATAGAACCGACTTTATAAAACAAAATACTCACATATAAAATCACGGCGCTACCGGCGAGCTTAATAAATATCTCCGTATAATTCAGATTAATCGACAATAAAATCAGATCAACCACATGCAGTACCAAAAACACCACATTGACCATCACAAAAAATTTAGTCGAGGCGCTATGATCATGGCCGGGGTCAATCCGATCGATAATCGGGCCACTGAAAAACAACAGCAGTAAATTGACCGCAAAAATCAAGCCGTGGGTGACCCAATCAACATTCGCCAAGTTTTGACTAATCATTTCAAACATGTCGAACTCCTTTCATTAGCTCATCAATTTTCTCAATCACATCACTCACAGTGATCAAACTCATCGCCTCCGGGTCACGCACCCGCTTACCCCAGCGAACCGTATCCACGCTTTGGCTCGTTAACGCCAAGGCATCCGGGTAGCGATTCACCGTATACTCACGATCATAAGGCCCGGTACGATCCGGGTTTGAAGTCGCGTACAAACCAATCACTGGCGTGCCGACGGCATTGGCAATATGCGCCGGGCCAGTATCGGGAGAAATCATCATCGAGGCCTGCTCAAGCACAGCCGCCAACTGCTTGAGGCTGGTTTGACCGGTTAAATTGACCACCTCCGCGACTGGGCACGTCGCGCAAATTTGCTCGGCCACGAAACGCTCTTTCTCACTGGGGCCACCGGTCAACACCACTTTAGCGCTGTAGGTTTCTGCAACATAAGCAATCACCTGCGCAAAGCGCTCAACTGGCCACTCACGATAATTACGCGCGCGAACGCTGGTACAAGGGTTAATAGCGATGAAAGGCACCGCCTCTGGCAACCAAGCCTGCACCTCCTCGCGAGCCTTGCCTAAAACCAACGGCCAATGGTACTGGCAACCCTCAATACCCAAAGCCTTTAAAAACTCCAAAAAGCCATCCAATACATGCTGATGGGGCACCGCGGCAATCTTTCGATTGGTAAACAACCACTGCCAATCAATCGCACGGGCGCGATCAAAGCCGATTTTAACCGGCGCCTTGATCAACAAACTCGCCACACTCGCCCGCAGCGCCGCCTGCATATGCAACAACACATCAAACTGGCGCCCTTTTAAACTGCGTCGCAACTGACGATACGCCGAAAACCCCTGGCTCTTATCAAAAATGATAAACTCTACCCCGGGCAAATCAGCCACCAGCGAGGCTTCAAGCTTACCAATGATCCAGGTAATGCGAACCTCCGGCCACTCGGCCTGAAGATTATAAATAACCGGCAGCACATGGGTGACATCACCAATGGCCGATAAACGCAAGATACAAACAGAATTAGGTGCACTGGGCATGGTAACAATAACGACTCCTCGTCAACACCAGATCATCCTAACCGATGAGCACCAGGATGCAAATCTTTTAGTCGATTTATTTGAACCAGATTACCTGGCCAGTCAAGAGCTTATCGTCAGTGAAGCTCAAGGCCGAGGCACCGCCTACATCTTTGATTGGCAAGGCCAACGCTACGTGCTCAGGCACTACCACCGAGGCGGTCTCATCGCCAAGTTCAATCGCGATCACTACCTCTGGACAGGCCTCCACAACACCCGCGCCTATCGCGAATTTTCACTGCTACTAAAAATGCAAACCTGGCAACTGGCCACCAGCCGCGCCCTCGCCGCCCGCATTATTCGCAGCCGCTTAAGCTACCAAGCGGACATCATCACCCACTATGTCCCCCACGACAGCACCCTCGCCCAAAGGCTCAAAAACAAAGAAGCCTGCCCCTGGGAAAACATCGGCCAAGCCATCGGCAAAATGCACGCCCACCACATCCACCACGACGACCTCAACAGCCACAATATTTTGATCAACGGCCAAGACGACATTACCATTATCGATTTTGACAAAGGCGCGATTTGTAACAACAAACAAAAATTGCTTGGTAATATCGAGCGATTAAAACGCTCTGTTGAAAAAGAAGGTGGGGTTGAAGATGGGGATTGGGCGATGTTGCTTGAGGGGTATCGGGGTGTGGGGTCATGAAATCGATTTCGGTTTTTTGGAAGGGAAATGGCATTGCTAGAATTGACTGACTTTTATGTTGCTTGTATCATCAAAAAGTTGATTTGGAGACACATAAGTTACGAAGAGCTGCTTGCAGAAAAGATGGAGTTAATAGGTGAGTGTAATATACGATTTTTTTAATCAATACAAGTAAAAGTCTATGTCGTTCAGTAATTTGTAAACACTGCTTTATCCTGCGGCATGGCTTTAGCTTTCAAAAATTGAGACTTCCAAACAATGAAAAAGAAAACAAGCTTAGGGCTGAAGGCTACAGTTTTAATGACCACAATTATGTGGTGTGCTTTAAGTCATGCGAACAATCAATCCGTAAAACTTTTAAATGCTGAGGATTCAGACCCTAAAAAAATGGGCTGGATGGTTGGGTCTCCTCCTCCGCCCAACAAACTCATAATGCAGCCAGAATCTGATTTCTTCAGCTTCCCCAAGATGAGGTGGACTGTTTGTCACATTCGTGAATTGATGCCTACCAAGCAAGTTAGTAGAGGGATTGGCTCCCCCACACCTCTTGTTTATGCGAAAGATCCCCATATTGACTCGATAAAGTTCAAACCCCTCGGAAGTGAGAGCGACATGACATGGGCCGAATCGCTTTTGGCGAATTATACTGATGGTATTCTTGTCATTCACAACAATAGAATAGTTTATGAAAAGTACTTTGGTTGCCTAAACGAAACGGGGCAGCACGCAGCCATGTCAATGACAAAATCGCTTACGGGGCTATTGGCTGAGACACTAATTGCCGAGGGTAAGCTTGATGAGAATGCAAAAGCCTCTTCAATTATCCCGGAACTTAAGGGCAGCGCATTTGGTAGTGCTTCCGTACGACAAATAATGGATATGACAACGGCTCTCGACTACAGCGAGGACTATTCTGATCCAAACGCTGATATATGGCTCTACTCCAAAGCCGCTAGTCCTTTACCCAAACCAAAAGATTATACCGGCCCTAAGGGTTATTTTGAGTACTTAGAAACAGTGAAAAAAAAGGGAGTTCACGGTAAAGCGTTTGGCTACAAAACAGTTAATACGGATGTACTGGGTTGGATTATTACCCGAGTAACAGGGAAAGACCTAGCTCATTTTTTATCAGAACGTATCTGGAGCAAGATTGGCACCGAGCAGGATGCCTATATGACGGTAGACGCCAAAGGAACGCCTTTCGCTGGAGGCGGACTGAGTGCGAGCCTAAGAGACCTCGGGCGCGTTGGGTTACTAATGCTTAATAAGGGCAAGTTTAATGGAGAGCAGCTTATCCCTCAAAAATCTGTAGAGAACATAATGGCTGGTGGCAACAAGGCTGCTTTTGCCAAGGCCGGCTACAAAACACTTCAAGGTGGTAGCTACAAAAGTATGTGGTGGGTTTTTCATAACAAAAATGGAGCCTTTGCCGCTCGTGGCGTCCATGGTCAGACCATTTATATCGACCCAAGCGCAAATATGGTGATTGTTCGGTTTTCGTCTTTCCCTACAGCCAAAAACTCGAAGATTGACCCAACCTCTCTACCCGCCTATCAAGCCATCGCCGAGTATCTAATCAAAAAATAAAAACAAACCATGGACGGCTTAAATTAGATACGCAAAAACACTGCATGGGTAAATTTTTGGAAAATAATATTTTACATCAATAATGATGCTCTACCCCATTGATTTAATTATTCACAGTCAGTACTGTTGAGAAACCAATTCGAGTGTATAATATGGTGAGAGTTAGCTTTTTACTGCTATTGTTGATCAGCGCCCTCACAGGCTGTGTTTCACAACCAGATCCAAGAGAGTTAATTTATATTGGAACAGTAAGCGACAAAGAGTGTGCAACGTTATCAATGGGGGTCAAGTATCATATTGCAATATCAATGGGGGTCAAGTATCATATTGCAAGGTTTGCAATACAATTGTAAATATCAGAGTGTTCGCTTAGGTCACAAAACACCTTAAGGGTAAATCATACTAGGAGTAATCAAAGTCCAGTATTACCCACCTATCTAGAACCCAAATCAACGTAATAGAGTGTAATAGATTTACTAGCTCAATTTCTGTAGCATTTAAGAATAAAGAGCCTCACAAGGCTCCCAAGACTTGAGCAATATAAATTAACTTATTGAAAACCATCTAAATTTCTTAGAGGAATTAGAAAACAATCACCCTGATGAGGAGTTTTACCAATATCAGCTGCGAGCTATGCTGATCAGACAAGTCCCTGATGTGTTGATCGAATATAAATATGGCGCTCCTGATGATTTAAAGCAAATGTATAAGAGAGTCTGTTCCTTTTCCATTTCAGATAGGTTACAGCGATTATTTTTTAGTTATGGCGTGTCGAGTTATGGTTTATGCATTAAAAATAGTGATGTTTATGTGTGCTCTATTTGCAAACGTAGCAACCGCAGAGGGTGAGGTTACCGTAACCTCCGGTTTTAATTATCATGACTCTGATGACGCTGGAGCCCAAGGCGTTAGTCAGGTTGACTCCAACATTGATGCTTCCACTCCTGCCGAACAAACCCAATACTACACTATTCAATCTGGTGACTCTTTATCAAAAATTGCGAAGGAATACTTGGGAAACGCTATGAATTATGGAAAAATTTTTGACGCAAATAGAGAGGTGATAAAGGACCCCGATTTAATTTATCCGGGCCAGAAAATTCGCATTCCTTTTTCTTTCGACAAACCCAAAGCAGATACACCCATAGTGAATTCAGATAGTACTCCTGCAATCCTTGAGGTGTACTTTGAGTATGAAGACGGTAGACGAATACCAGGCAACTACGTTGAGATTGGTAACCGAGTTAATTGGGTAATAAGAACAAAAAATTTGGTCGGTGAAACTATAACCATCAACTTCGGCAATACGGATGACTATGACTTGGACTATGAGGGCACCATTATTCGCGGTGATATCTTGGAAGGCATTAGAATTAAGAGTGATTTACACAAAATACCACTAACAATCATACATCCACAATCAAAATAGGTATTATTAATGGTTAGGCATTGGCTATTCAGTCATGGGCAACACAACTCAACTTATTGAAAAAAGAAGATTTCCCAAATATTGCAATATGAAAGGGTAACGCCGCTGAAATATTTCCTCCAACATGGGTAGATGATGCTAGGTTTTACAAAAATTCCTACATGTGGCAATACACTAGAACTCAAAATCTATGAAAACAACTTTATTTTACCTTATTTTAATGACTTCTCATTTCGCATTTTCAATTGAAGTATGTGAAGAGCCCACCACTACAGCAAAAGAAGCCTTTCAAATTGTTTCTGAGCAGATCGGAAGAGCACACGTCTGAACTCCAGTCACGATCGTTAATC
>CAXQRU010000172.1:0-7494 GCA_964226685.1 Polaribacter sp.
CCTACACGACGCTCTTCCGATCTTTTTAGCCCACAGCTATCAGCGAAGACCAAATAATGACTTTATACTGCGTAACAAATAGCCCTTGTGGTATCCTACAACCTTTTTGATTTGCCACAGGTTAGACCATGCCCATAACAGAAGCCGATCTCGATCAGCTTGCCAGCCGAGACCGCTTTAGACTCAGCCGCCGTTTTATTCAGTTAAAAAATCAGCCCGAAAGCCCCGAATTTGCCAAACTGCAAGCGCAAATTGAGTGCTCCTGTGAATGGGTGGCTCGTCGTGAGCGGTCAAAACCTGCGTTGATCACACTCAATGAATCCCTGCCTGTTAGCGAAGCCGAAGAGGCCATTAAAAAGGCCATTGATGAGAACCAAGTGGTGATTGTCGCCGGTAGCACAGGCTCTGGCAAAACTACGCAGCTTCCCAAAATGTGTTTGCAAATGGGGCGAGGAATAAAAGGCTTAATAGGCCACACCCAGCCCCGGCGGATCGCGGCGCGTACCGTGGCGGCGAGAATTTCTGAAGAGCTAAACTCGCCGCTGGGCCAATACGTGGGCTATCAAGTTCGTTTCAATGAGCAAGTCTCTGACGATACCTATATCAAACTCATGACCGACGGTATCTTACTGGCGGAATTGACTAAAGATCGCTTCCTTTCCAAGTACGATACCCTCATTATTGATGAGGCTCACGAGCGCAGCCTGAATATTGACTTCCTACTCGGTTATATCAGCCAGCTATTACCTAAGCGCCCCGATTTAAAAGTGATTATCACCTCAGCCACCATTGATGTGGATCGCTTTGCAAAACATTTTAACAATGCGCCCATCATTGAAGTTTCTGGCCGAACGTACCCGGTGGAAATCCGCTATCGCCCCCTACTTGACAATGATGAAGCGGACAGCCTGGTGGATGCCATCGTACAAGCCTTGGATGAAATTTTTTCAGAGCCAATGAATCGAGCCGCGCCCGATGTACTGATTTTTTTAAGCGGCGAGCGCGATATTCGCGAGTTGGCCAAGCGTTTGCGTCAAGAGGATTTTGCTCACACCACCGTGCTGCCGCTCTATGCTCGTTTATCGATTGCCGAGCAAAATAAAGTCTTTGCTGCGCACACAGGGCGCCGGATCGTACTGGCCACCAACGTGGCCGAAACGTCATTGACGGTACCCGGTATTGGTTATGTGATTGACCCAGGGCTTGCGCGCATTAGCCGCTACAGTGCGCGCTCTAAAATGCAGCGCCTGCCGATTGAACCCATTTCACAAGCCAGCGCCAACCAACGCGCCGGCCGGTGTGGGCGCATTAGCGAAGGAGTCTGTATTCGTTTATACAGTGAAGAAGATTTTCAACAGCGACCCGAATTTACCGATGCGGAAATGCTACGCACCAATTTGGCGGCGGTGATTTTACAAATGTCTCAGCTAAGGCTTGGGAGTATTGAAAACTTCCCGCTCATTGATAAACCCGATTCACGCTTGATCAAAGACGGTTATCAATTGTTAGAGGAATTACAAGCCTTAGATGCACACAAGAAGGCCACCGCTTGTGGCAAAGCCATGGCCAGCTTACCGGTTGACCCAAGACTGGCCAAAATTATCATTACCGCAGGCCAGCTAAATTGTTTGGAAGAAATTCTAATCATCGTTAGTGCGCTCGCCATTCAAGACCCGCGTGAACGCCCCAGTGAAAAGCAACAAGCAGCCGATGAAAAACACCGTCAATATTGGGATAAAGAATCAGACTTTTTAGCTTTCGTAAATCTATGGCAAGCTGTTGAAGAGCAGCGCCAAGAGCTGGGCAGCAATCAATTTCAAAAATGGTGCAAAAAGCAGTTTTTATCCTACTTGCGCGTAAGAGAGTGGCGCGAGGTGCACACTCAACTCAAAGTGGCCCTAAAGCCGCTGGGTTTTGTGCTGAATAAAGAACCGGCCAGTTATCAAGCCATTCATACGGCTTTACTCTCTGGCTTTTTAGGGCATATTGCCTGTAAAGACGAAGAGGGCGGTTACCAGGGTACGCGCAACCGCAAGCTGCAGTTATTCCCCGGCTCCTCCCTTTATAAAAAGAAGCCCTCTTTTATTATGGCGGCCACCATTTTGGAAACCTCACAGGTCTTCGCTCATATGGTAGCGAGTGTTGAGCGCGATTGGGTCGTTGAGCAAGCTCAACATTTAGTGAATCGTCAAGCGTTTGAGCCTTATTATCATGCACCCAGCGGGCAGGTCAGAGGCTTTGAAAAAATCACCCTCTATGGGCTGACTCTAGTTGAAAAAAATCCGGTTGACTTTTCGAAGTTAGACCCAGTCGTCGCCCGTGAAATATTTATCCGTCAAGCGCTCGCTCAAGGGCAATACGCCAAAGCAAAATCCGTACAAAAAGTACTTCGATCTGAAACGCCTGAGACGCACTTTTTTCTGCACCAACAACGCTTAATTGAAGAGCTAGAGCAGTTAGAGGCCAAGTCTCGGCGCAGAGACATCTTAGCGGATGAACAAACACTTTATGACTTTTACGACCCTAACATTCCTTCAAAAGTTGTGAACTTAGCCAGCTTTGAACACTGGCGCAAAGAGCAAGAACGCAAAGAGCCGCGTGCATTATTTATCGATCAATCGACGCTCATGATCCAAAGCGCGGGTCATATCACCCAAGCCCAATTTCCCAATGAATTAACACTCAATGGCATTACTTTTCAAGTTAGCTACTATTTTGAACCCAACCACCCGGCCGATGGTGTATCCCTTCATGTGCCAGTAACCGCATTGCATTTACTGCCTGCCAACCGATTGCAATGGCTAATTCCAGGCTTGCTTGCGGAAAAGTGCACGGCTTTAATTAAGCAATTACCCAAACAATGGCGTAAGCAACTCGTGCCGGTGCCGGATATTGTTCAGCAAGCCCTGCTGGCCATGCAGCCATGCGATCAAGCACTGGGGGAGTGCTTGGGTGAGTTTATCAAAAAGAAAAAAGGCATTAGCATTGATAGCGATTTGTGGCAAGAGCACCAGCTAGATGACTATTATCGTTTCAATATTAAAGTCATTGATGATAACGGCAAAGAATTGGATCAAAGCCGGGATCTTGAGCAATTAGTGAAGCGCTACAAACAAAAGCTCAGCGCTAAAATCAGTGAGCAAGCCAATGACATCGAGCAAGACGGTTTAATTGCGTGGAGCTTTGACGAGCTGCCTGAAACCTACGCCCTAAAACGCGCACAAATGACGGTAACCACCTATCCTGCACTGGTGGATAAAGGCGAATCAGTCTCGATTAAACTCTGCGACAACCCCATTGAAGCGCACCAAAAAATGCTCAGAGGCTTGGTGCGCTTAACTCAAAAGGTTTTGAAAAAATCACTCAACAAACAACTGCTCAAAGGCCAAGATATGGGGCTGACCATGGTCTCCATAGGGTACAGAGAAGACGTGGTAGACGATATACAAATGGCCGCCATTCGCCACTGTTGTTTTGATGCTTTAGAGTCACTACCCAGAACAAAAGCCGCTTTCGAGCAAGCGATTGATCAAAAAGCGGGAGCAATCAACGAGTATGCTAATCAATTGGCGATGCAATTGGTCGAGCAACTGAAAACCATTACCACTATTCGCAAAACCATTAAACAAAGTAAAAACCCGTTGCAACTGGCCACCGCATCTGACGATATTGTTGGTCAGCTTGAGTATTTATATTTCCCAGGCTATCACTACTTTACCCCCAGCCAGTGGCTTGCCCACTATGAGCGCTACCTCAAAGCCATTATTGTTCGCCTAGAAAAAGTACCGCAACAAGTCCATAAAGACCGAGCGGGTAGCAGTGAAGTGGCCGAGTTTTTCAGCCCCCTAGCCTCAATTCTCAAAAGCCAACCGGAGCGGCTACTGCACGACCCAGCGTTTGCCGAGCTACGCTTTATGTGCGAAGAATTCAGAGTATCGCTCTTTGCGCAGCAACTGAAAACGGCGGTGCCAGTTTCGGCCAAGCGCTTGAGAAAGTGTGCGGCTTTGTTGGTCAATGGTTAAACCCGGTAAGCTTAGTCACCCATCAATTTACTGAGTGGGCTTTTCACTCCATGAGCACCTTGCTTAAGTACATGAGTATAAATTTCGGTAGTTTTTACATCGCCATGGCCTAACTGCTGCTGAACAGTACGAATATCGGCACCATTCTGCAGAAGATGAGTGGCAAAAGAGTGCCGAAGAGTATGTGCTGAAACGTTAGCGGTAATACCTGCCTTCTGAGCTGCACGGTGTAAGGCTTTATTGATACTGGTTTCATCAATGTGATGTCTGCGAGTTTTACCAGAGTGGGGGTCAACACTTAGCCGTTCGGAGCTAAATAAATACTGCCACTCAAGAGATTTATTGGCGTGACGATACTTCCGCTCCAAAGCATTTGGCATCCAAACGCCAGCGTAGTGCTTTATTTGGAGGTCTTGGTTCAGATAATCCTGTACGTTAGTGATCTGTTGCTTAATGGCAGGTATAAGCTCCGGCGCCAGTGTGGTTAGGCGGTGCTTAAAACCCTTGCCATTCCAAATTCGCAATTGAAGATGATTAAAATCCACATCTTTTACGCGTAGACGAACGGCCTCCATTCGGCGTAACCCAGAACCATATAAGAGGCCGCAGATCAATTTAAACTTTGGGTTTAAATGTTTAAACAGTGCTTTGACTTCATCTTGAGAAAGTACTACGGGAAGCTTTGCTTGGCGATGTGACCTCTTAAACTCTGATAGCTCCCCAAGTGGTAATTGTAAAAATCGATTATATAAAAATGCCAATGCATTGAGAGCTGTTTTCTGAGTACTGGGTGAGACATGTCGTTTGACAGCTAAAAAGGTCAAAAAATCGACCACATCAGCGGTTGATAAGTCTTTGGGGTGCTTTTTTTGATGAAAGTTAATATAAGCTTTGACCCAAGTGATATAGGTAGAAATGGTTCGCTTACTATACTGACGGGCTAGCATAAATTCATGGATAGATTGCAGAAAAGGAGAGCTATACATATGAAAAATCCTTTTTATGACAAAAAACAAGGAGAAATAATGAGTGATATCGGCTAAAATGTCCATATTAATTTTAGTAAAGATGGTGCCATATTGCCATATTTATTGTTATTAAACATGGCGTTATGGGGTTTTTCAAAATTTTTTCTAGCAAAAATATGAGGAATCCATGTTATTATTGTTATCAATGATTCCCGATAATATTGATATTGAGGAATCCTCAATATCATGCTGTTAAGTACTCAAGGTTAATATGAAAGAGTTGCACGAGATTCTTGATGAGGTTAAGGATGAAAGTAGTTTTCTAAATTTTGCTAAAGCCCTTATGAAAGATCGTGAAAATCACAAGGGAAAGCCTGTAGATGAAGTTGGCTTTGCCGGAGATTGGGCAAATAATGATATTGCGGGATTTCTAGAGTCGGCTATAGCATGGGCGGAGGATTCTGATTTCGGTATTAGACAAGATGCAGAGCTTCAATCCAATAAATGGAAACAATTCGCAGTGTTTTTGTATTGCGGGAAAATATACGAGTAAACTGTACTTAACAAACATAGCCAGTCGACATTTATTCCGGCGCTCGTTTTATGCCGGGCGCTACGCTGGCACAAAACAATCACCTACATAAATGCGCCTGCTATGGGCGTTAGGTATAAATATGCACTGGACTGACCTAATTACAGAAAAGCTCAAAGTTCTTGGTATATACAAAACAGCGCCTTCTTTAGAGGATTTCATAATTGAGAGCTTATACGTTAGTGCTGGATATATTAATATCCGAGGTGATTTTTCCTCTATGCCAGAGCCATTGCCTAAGAGGTGGAAGGATGAAGGCTTTACTAATTGTTCTGCAGAGATTCAAGCCATATCAGTTGTTAAGTCAGAAATACATGGGTCTCCAAAAATTCAGATAAATAGCAATAATTGTCTAATAGCTCATGGGTCAAATATTTTAATAGAGCAAATGGAAACAAGGTGGGAAGCTCCAGATAGAAGCAAATTTTTTCATAAAAAAATAATCTGTGAAAGCAGTTTTATTAAGTTTGAAATTATATGCGAGCTTATTTCGGTAAGTATTAAAGGCTATGGCCCATCAGCTATATAGTCACCTAACAAGTAAAGGCACCCGACATTGTAGTTCCCCCGCTTTAGTGGACACCTTCTGATAACTTAGGAGGTGGCCAATGCCAAGATATACCAAACCCAGAAAAACTTGGATGTATTCTGATGATTTCAAGGTTAAGGCAGTAAAAATGTCTTATCAAGATGGAGTGCAAGTTAAGCAAGTTGCAGAAGCGCTAGATATCCATCCATTTATGCTATCGCGCTGGCGCAAGGAGTACAGAGATGGCAAACTGAAGCCAGATGGCCATCGGAGAGTCACTGTGACTAAGCAAAAAAAGAAAGCAAGTGGTGCTAAAGAACTCAGTGAATTAGCACGTTTAAAGAAGGAGAATGAGAAGCTTAAGGAGGAGAATGATCTTTTAAAAAAGTGGCAACGGTATCTTGCGGAACAACATCAGAACGATTTGGCTTCGTCCAAAGATACCGGTATTTAGGCGTTAGTAGGCTTTGTGCTTGGCTAGGGGTATCTGTCAGTGGTTTTTATAGTTGGTGCCAGCGAAAGCAGTCGCATAGGTCAGTAGAGGATCAGGGGCTATTGAAAAAGATATCCAAGATTTACTGGGGAAGCGAAGGTCGCTATGGTAGCCCGAGAGTCTTCAAAGCCTTAAAGCGGCAGGGTATTCAAGTAGGTCGCAAGCGTGTTGAACGCTTAATGAAAGTGGCGGGATTGGTGGCTAGGTGTGTTAGAGTTTGTCGAAGAATGCCAAAGCTAAAGCAATTTCAGAAAGATGGGCGTAATTTACTGCTGGATATGTCAAAACCAACGGCGATCAATCAGGTGTGGGTAGGAGATATTACGTATTTGAAAATCAACGGTGAGTGGCAATATCTTGCAACGATTATGGACCTTTTTTCTCGTAGGATAATTGCTTGGTCCTTATCAAGGGATCGTAAAACCAGTTTAACAATAAAAGTACTTTCAAATGCGATCAAGAAGCGCGATGTTCATCCAGGCTTAATTTTTCATTCAGATAGAGGTATTGAATACCTGGGTTATGATTTTAGGAGAGAGCTCGATAAGCATGGAATTCGCCAAAGCTTTAACCGCGCGGGCCACTGTACAGACAATGCCTTTATGGAGTCATTTTTTCATACTCTTAAAGGTGAGTTGATACGTAACACTATATATAAAACGACAAAAGCACTGAGGCAAGCATTAGCAAAATACATTAATGGATTCTATAATCGAATAAGGTTACACTCGGCTTTAGAATACTTATCGCCGATAGAATATGAGAAGCGTTACGAATGATTAAACTGGTGTCCATTTTATCGGGGGAAGATCACATCAAAACCGCCGCTTTGCTCTGGTTTTGCTGCCGGTGCTTTAAGCGTTATAAACAGATCGGAAGAGCGTCGTGTA
>CAXQRU010000173.1:0-11444 GCA_964226685.1 Polaribacter sp.
CTGATGGATAAATAAGAGTCTCAACATGAAACCATTTTTATTACTGGCCTTTCTAGGATTATTCAATATGGCTTATGCAGACGCTCAAAACTGTACTTCAAAGGTCAAAACTAACATCAGCTTTTATTACAAACAAGATATGTCTATTAACTCAGATATTAGCGCCTTCGCCAAAGGAAAGAGTGACTTAGTCAAATCCATTGCAAAAGAACACTTCAAAAATTACGTCATTGATTATGAGGCTGTCCTTGCCGAACCAAAAGCCAATGCAAAGGGCCTGATTGAAGTTACCGTTTCATATACAATAACTATGGATAATGATTATGGAGCAATCAATATTTTAATGCAAAAAGCCCAAGCTTCTGGCCTATCTTTTACAACTTACACAACGGAAGATTGCCGGCAGGAAATTATTCCTTAACCGTCTTAAAGTAATCCATTGCCTTATGCACGGATTTCGCGCTATCGCTCATACTTTTACTGTTCGCCGTAACTTGTTCCACCAGGGCCACATTCTCTTGAGTGGATCTATCCATATCAATAATTGCTTGGGAAACCTGCTCAATACTTTTCGATTGTTCCTGACCAGACATCGATATATCGGCAATAATACCGTTAACCTGAGAAATAGATTCAATAATTCTTTGCAAGGATTCGCCAGAGGTATTTGCCAAACGAGATCCATCCTCTACTTTTCGGACATTTTCTTTGAGTAGCTCAGCAATTTGCTTGGCTGAACTGGCGCTGCGCTTAGCCAAGCTACCCACTTCAGCTGCGACCACTGCAAAACCACGACCACGATCACCAGCTCGTGCAGCTTCGACCGCAGCATTGAGAGACAGCAAGTTAGTTTGAAAAGCAATACCTTCAATAATATTAATAATCTCATCCACTTTTTTACTGGATCTATCAATTTCTTTCATAGCTGAGACCACATCATCGACAATTGAGCCACCCTTTTTAGCCTGACCTTGTGCCTCATTTGCTAGTTCATTGGCTTTTAAAAGGCTCACTGCATTTTGCTTTGTCGTTGCCGTCATCTGCTGCATATTTGAGGCGATGCTTTCAATATGAGACGCTTGTTTTTCAGTGCGATGACAAAGCTCATCATTACCCACAACCATTTCCGTGGAATAACGGTTGACCTCAACCATTTCTTGCTTAACGCTTTCAATCACATCAGTTAATGTTTCCTGCATTTTTTTTAAAGCATTTAATAGCAAGCCGATTTCATTATTTTTAGAGACGACTGGAATATCAATCGTCAAATTTCCCTTTGCAATTTCATTTGCCACTTGACACACTTCAGCGATAGGCTTTGAAACAAGCGCCCTAACCAAAAATACCAAGGCAAACACCACAACTAATACCACACACAGCCCCAATAGATATTGCCATAAGAGGGCAGCTTGTATGTTTTTCTCCATTGCCTCCAAGCTCCAAGCGACGGATAACACACCGGCATAGGAAGAATTTTTACCCGCATAAACGGGAACGCTGACAACGATGGTATTATCGAGCTGCTGTACCTTTTTATTCTCCAGCTCTTTTATACCTGAAACATAGCCTAGGTAGTCAGCATTGGTCTGATTGGTACTCTCGGATGAAAACAATACCTCCCCTTGTGCAGTCATGGCATAAATTGCGGCAACGGATTGGTTATCGGCTTCATATAGATTGTTAAACGATTGCTCAATCGCTTGAGGTTTTGCCCACCGAAAAGCACCCGACAACTGACCGGCAAGCAACTCAGCAATCACCTGATAATCTTGCGAAACGGTTTTTTTCAGCAATTCTCTCTGCTGATTAGTTTGGATAAATGTCAGTGAGATCAGGCCAACACTGACCAACACCATAATGATCAGTGCGAGCTTACGCCCTATTGAGAAGAAGCGCTGCTTCATAACAACTACAGCTCCTCAATCGATATTCCAACAGTTACCGCGCCAATAACCTGCCCCGTGGAATCGACGACGGGCAAACTCAGTTGAGCTTGATAGGTTTGAGTTGACTCATCAAACTCAACCTCACTGACATGAATTGCATCCGCGCCTTTAAGAAAAGTGCTTTTCCACTTCGCTTCATCTCCCTGCCAGTAATCTGAGGTAATATCACTTTGCCCAACATTTAAGCCCCTATTATCCATAAGAAATATTTCGGTGTACTTACCCTCAGATTGGGCTTTTTTCTCCTTCAAAAAACCCGACACATCCTTAGACATAACTTCATCAACTAAGGGTTTTGCGGCACCTGAAACTTCTGCCCGCCACTGCTTATCAAGTTTATCGATATCTGTTTGAGTGAGAGATGCGTGTTTTTCATTTTGAGATTTAATACCACTGACAACCAAATCATGGCTTAGCCAAGTTTTTATCTCAGGAATTAATGATTTCACGTAATCATCTACCTCATTGGCTAGGGCAGATAAGGGAAAGATACAAACCAAAACAATCAGAGATAAAATATTTTTCATGCCAAGTGCCCTCTAAAAACATTAGATCCCTACAGTGTAGACAGAAAATGAAAAATCGCACTGCATATTTTTATTTTTTGCAAAACAGGACTACATCATAACCGCTTAAAATAAAAGGTTATTGCATGACGCTCAGTGATAATTTTCTACAAAAAACCGGCAATGACATCGCTGATATAGTGCTCCCAGTCCACTTCAATCGGCGTTGTCACTTCCACGGATTTTTCAAAATCTTTTTCAAATAAATCTTGCTTCATTTTGGCAATCGTTGTTGGGTCTGAAAACGCCAAATTACTCTCCTGGTTAACATAGAGACTCAACATATCATAGTTCGCACTCCCAACACTGGCCCAATCATCGACCATAATAGCTTTTAAGTGCGTCATACCCGGATAAATAAAGACTCGCACGCCGTGCTCTAAAAAACGATTGACTAGCAATTCATTGCTCTTTGCCATAATTTGAATATCGTTAACACCTGGAAAAATAATGCGTACATCCACACCCCGATAACGCGCAGCAATAATGGCGTCAATCAAGCGATTATCTCTAAAATAAGGGTTCTCTAAAAAGATATAAGACTGAGCGCGTTTTATCGCACCCAAACTGACCTTGTGAATTTCTGCCTTAGCCGTTGAGGTCGATAGCACGTGAATAGGAAAGGCACCCTCTGGTTTAGCAATATTTTTTCTAAGCGGCTTACAAAAAGCCAGTAAGTGACCAAGGTCTCCACTCGGCCCAGCATGCGCCCAAGCTTTGTCAAATTGCTTTTCATAAATACTGATAACCGGGCCTTTTACTTGCATCATTAAGTCGTGCCAATGATGACGATACTCTCGACCAATATTAATACTACCGGTAAACAAGGTATCGCCATCAATTAATATTGCTTTATTATGATCACCCGAAAACCAGGGGTTGGGGCTTCGACGAACTTGCACCCCCTCAGCCGCCATATAATCACCAATATCATCGGGTGACTCGAAAGACTCTGGCGTATTAGGATTAGGCTTGAGCGCCGCAAAACGATAACCCAAATCATCCATTAATACTCTGACCCGAACATTGGTTTGAGCCTTCAGTTGATCGGCCACAACCGTTGCCACATCATCATTATCAAAAATGTACATGCGCACATCAATAGACTGCTGACTTTTCTCAATTGCCTCATGAAGCACCGAGAAAAATCGCTGACCATCTATCAAAAAATCAATGGTGCCCATCATAGGCGGATAATACAGTTTACTCGATAGCCACCGGTTCCAAGAGTCTAAATCCATACCAGAGCGCTCTACCACGGCCGGGGGATTGGCATTATAGGGCAACCAGCGCCGCAAAATCACACTATGAACGGCTGCCATGATAATAGACAGCAAACGCCCTAATAAGGTTAAAGGATTTTTGAACAGCAGCAATACATGGCTATAAAATACCAAGCGCGCGAGTAGCCTCAGATCTTTAAATGCGGAACGTTTTTGCTGCATAACAACTTCGCCTATATAACAAACCCGCCGTTAGGCAGCTATTTTTGATAGATTCTAAAATATAAGAACAAATTACTCTATACTTAAGCCTATGATGAAACCAGAACATGTCTTAGGGCTACTTCCGGCACGAGGTGGTTCCAAAGGCATTAAAAATAAAAATATTCGCCCTCTACTAGGGCAACCACTCATCACTTGGGCCGCAAACGCCTTGCTTGCCGCCAAGGGAATTGCGCGCGCCATTTGTTCAACTGATTGCCCAATGATTGCCGAGCACGCTCGCAGCGCTGGTTTAGAAACCCCTTGGTTGAGACCACCGGAACTTAGCGGCGATACCGCAATGGTTACCGATGTTCTATTACATGCCCTAGATGAGCTGGAAGATCCCAACCACCCTTATACCCACATTGTGCTGGTGCAAGCCACGACCCCAACGGTAATGGCAAGCGACATAGAGCAAGGGCTCGAATTAATTCGACAAGGGGCTAACACCGTTATCAGCGGCTTTTTAGCCAGTAGCCAACATCCGAGCTTAATGTATACTGTGGATGAACAACAGCAAGTGCATTGGTTATTTGATAAGCTTGGTCACAGTGCGAGGCGGCAGGATTTTCCACCCATCTTTGTGCGCACGGGCTTGGTCTATATTGTGGACACCAACACATTGCGTCATCGTCACAGTTTGTATGGGGATATCATTAAAACATTGATAGTAGATGAACAGCGCGCCGTAACCATTGACGAAGAGCAAGATTTTATTCGAGCCGAACAACTAATGGAGACCCTCTATGGTAGACCCAAAAGGTGATGTTAGCGCATTTGATAAAAACTGGCGCGAACGGCCAGAAACTCAATATCTTCATTGGACAAGGGGCGAGCCTGCCAATCAAATTCAACTAGCATTCAGGCGCCACTGGCTAACGTTCAACCGCCTACTCGATGGCAAGGTGGGGCAAAAGCGCTGTTTGGAAGTTGGCTGCGGCCGCGGCTCACTCAGCGCCTACTTTGCCGACGATGGCTGGAATTGCACTTTGCTCGACTTATCTCCAACAGCCATTGAGCGAGCACAAAGTGCTTTCGCCCAAGAAGGCTTGAGTGCTCAATTCGATGTTGGCGATTGTTTGGCATTGCCATACGAGGATAATCACTATGATTTGGTGTTTTCGATTGGACTTTTAGAGCACTTCGAAGCCATTGATCAAGTAATCTCAGAACAAGCACGTATTTTGACCCCAGGAGGCTTATTTATTGGCTATGTCGTTCCTCATATTCCCGACAACTTGCAACGTGATTTTGAGTGGGTCAACGATTTGCTAAGAGCCTTACTGCCTTCAGAAACAGCCGATGCGCAATCGGGGAAAGCCGAAGTCTATCGATCAGACGCGCTTTCACCCCCCTACCTCAAAGCAATGACCAACTCAGGTTTAGTCGATTGCCAACATATCGGCGCTTACTCTCTACCTATGATCAGCCACTCGCCAGAGTTCCCATTCTCCCTATTGCCGGAGGCAGGCGAACAAGTTTTAGTCAACACCTTCAACCAATGGTTACTTGAACGGGAGCAGAAAACCGGTGGAGATCCCTGGCTCTGCGAAGAGGGACAAGGACAGGCATTTTTAGTTTGGGGACGCAAGGCTTGAACAGGCTAAGGTAGAATATCGGAGCCAGCTTGCATCACTTGCACCACATCTGGGTCGTGATGAAGCCGCTCTCCCGTATCGCCTTTTTTTTCATATTCCACCTGACTTAGCACATAGCGCATTGCCTCCATTCGACCTCGATCCCGGTCATTACCCCGAACGACCACCCAGGGGCATCGAGCTTTTGATGTGGCTGCAAACATCTGATTTTTGTAACGGGTAAACTCATGCCACTTAGCTTGGGCCTGTGCATCGACCGTGCTCAACTTCCAGTGCTGGAGCGGATTCGTTTTACGCGCCTCCAAACGCTTCTTTTGTTCCTTAGGATCGATCGAAAACCAAAATTTGATAATTTTGACACCATCCTCCAATAGCATTTTTTCAAAAATGACAACCTGACGCATAAATAAATCGTATTGCTCCGGAGTGCAAAAGCCCATCACCGGCTCAACCACCGCGCGGTTATACCAACTTCGATCAAAAAAGGAAATTCGCCCAGGATCGGGAAGATGGTGCACATAACGCTGGAAATACCATTGCCCCATTTCGACTTCACTAGGCTTTGATAGGGCTATGATCCGGTAATAGCGAGGGTTTAAAAAGCGCACAAAACGCATGATGGCACCGCCCTTGCCAGCCGTGTCGCGCCCTTCAAAGATAATCACTAGGCGTTCTCGATGGGAATGCAAATGTTGTTGCATCCAAACCATCTCTGTTTGCAAATTAATGTACTCGGGATCATTTTCGAGAGAGTGCAGCGGCATTATCAATCCAATCGTAGTGGCAACACGCTCATTATGCCGATAATTTCACAGATACTGCGTTTCTTTTTGCGCCAATATTATTACTGGTAAGGAGGAATGATTTATTAGGAGCATTCGGATAAAATTTGTCTGCTCGCACTCACAGACCGAATGCATAGCATGGCCGTTGCCGAAGCCTTTTTTGACAGAACCTAATATGGATACGCAAACCAATGATTTTCATAATCACCACCTGCGACAAAAGCCGTAGAGAATAAATCTGTGATTTACAGGGTATTACCCTTAGGCTACAATCGTTAACGATTAGATTGCAAAGCCTACTCTTTTTGGCAAAAAATAATAACTATGCCTGAGCTTAAAAAAAATAGCCATGAGCCAAATCCAACAACCTTGTTACAAGACTTATCCCTTTCAAAGCGCAGGATAGAAGAAACTGAGCGCTTATCAAAGGTTGGATTTTGGGAACTCAATCATGTGTCTGGGGATCTTTACTGGTCAGACGAGATATTTTCTATTTACAATCTTCCCAAACAAATCAAGCTTCCAAACTACGAATTGTGGATCAGTTTAATTCATGATGATGACAGGGAGTTTGTTACCGACCGTTATGAGGCCTCAGTAAAAACCGGCAAGGAATATGATATACGCTATCGTGTTAAAGCCGGAAATACAACAAAATGGATCGAGGCCAGAGGAATCACCTATTATGATGCCTATGGCAAGCCTGAAAGATCCATAGGAATTGCTCGAGATATTTCTGAAATCAAAATGGCACAAGACCAAATAAAACACATGGCATACCACGATATGCTGACGGGATTGGCCAATCGCAAATTATTTTCTGACACATTAGATGAGAGTTTGATATACGCCAAACGACACCAGAAGCAACTTGCCGTATTATTCATTGATCTTGATAACTTTAAATTTATTAATGACAAATATGGACATGATACCGGTGACGAAGCTCTGATTGGAGTTGCCAAAAAACTCGCATCTTTTACCCAAAACAATGCGACATTTGCCAGAATCGGTGGAGATGAATTTGCAGGTCTATTATTTGGCGATACTCAAGCAGAAATCGAACAATCTATTAACGACCTTAAAAAGACTATAGATTGCTACTACAAAACCACCATTCAAAGCTTTAAAATTTCAGCCAGCATAGGGGTCACTATGTACCCCAGAGATAATGTTGATGCCGACATCCTATTACGTCATGCCGACCAAGCAATGTATGAAACAAAAGATCTTGGAAAATCGGGTATTCGCTATTTCGATATTGCTCGATTCCAATCCACCTCATTGCGACGACAACGATTAAAAGCGATTGAGTACGCATTAGCAAACGACCAGTTTGAACTTTATTATCAACCAAGAGTGCGTTTAAGTGACGGACAATTAATGGGTGCCGAAGCATTACTAAGGTGTTTCAGATCTCAAGGCCTATTACCTCCCACTACGATAGTGTCAGCGCTAAAAAATACCCCCAAGGAGTGGGCTTTGGATAAATGGGTAATCAAAACTGCGCTGCTGCACAGCAAACGATTTAAGAAAATGGGACTAAATGGCCCATTCAGTTTCAATGTCAACCCCAACTCAATTCAAAACCCTGACTTTCCCAAATTGCTGCAGGAGCTACTTTCTGAAGTCGGTGTTAACGGTGAAGATGTTGAAATAGAAATTCTAGAAGTGGGTTCAATCAATGACTTTGATTCAACTTGTAAGATTCTTCATGAATGTAAAGCCCTAGGCATAACCTTTTCACTGGATGACTTTGGCACAGGCTATTCATCATTAACTCACTTTCATGCTTTACCCATTTCAAAACTCAAAATAGACCAACGCTTTATTAAAAACATCCATTCGGATAACGATAGTTTAGTGTTGGTCAAAAGTATTCTGGCAATCGCTAAAGCAAATAACAAACCAGTAGTCGCCGAAGGCGTTGAATCGGACTCGATTTTACAAACCTTAGCCCAATTACAGTGTGAGTATGGACAAGGCTTTGGCATAGCCAAGCCTATGCCAGCGGATGAATATATTCGTTGGGCGCAAGGATTTTGATGCAGCTAAAATGTTGTGGGTGACAGCACACCCACAACGCAACAACTCAACGCTTGATCACCGACACTCCATGCACATCACTTCTTTGCGCACCAATATAATCGTGACCTACTGGCGCACTCACTGGCCCAGTATCTGTGGTATTGCTGGTTCTCAAAACCCCAACCAAACGGCCACTGGTACCGCCATCAATTAACTCAACAATGCCCACCCCCGGACAAGAGCCTTGAGCCGAATGCGCTACCGATACCGGAGCCGGCCCCCTGAAGGCAATCATTAAATACCGCTGGTCTGGAGTGATGTCTAACAAATCCGGCGCAGGGTCATTCGCAGGCAAATTGGCATCATCTGAAACCGAATGCAAACTGCATGGCCCTACTCCATTTCCTTGTCCGTCCTGTGAAACCAAATCATAAATCGTCGAACTACCATCGCTAGTAGAGCTTACGGTCACCGTGTTCTGTACGCGATCGACAGTGTGTACGCTATGGTTACCAACCGCCACCATTCCGTGAGAATCTCGGCGAGTGGTCACACCAGGCAACTGACCGGTGTCATTACTGGCTAGCCCCTCCGTATTACCTCCTGTCGCGGTATTATTTAAATCTTTTTCAATAGTGATTGGCATTGGTTGATTGGGGGCATTTGCCTGTGACCCAAAACCAGCAACATCCAGTGTATACAGAGTGAAAGCTGACTGCGTCGCGCCCGCGCCAGACGCCGAAACCCCGGCATTGAGCCACATCTCACCCTCCACTTCCACGCCTCCACAGCCCGCACCATTCACTACTTGATTGCTATACTCACCTACGATAGCCATCGGGCTTTGAGTAATATCGGCAACCAGCAAGCCACCGCCACCAAAGGTCACATAGGCATGCCCCTTACTCGAGGTGATAGGGCAAATAATCAGATTATTGGGGCGCCCACCCAAAGAGGCATCTGGCCCAGCTACACAACCGTTCTCCTTACACTCGCCGCTAGGTGTTAAGTCACCAAAGGCTGCCAAATCATACTCGCCGACCACCTGCCCCAACAGCTCTTGAGCATGGCTATTTTTCCCCTTAAATGCGGTAGCTGACTGAGCAACCGTCATTGACTTGCCCACCCCTAAAGACGCAGAACGATTAAAACTGAGCGATTTAATTTTGCCACTTGGATTGCGCGTCACATCAATTCTTTCCAATACTTTACCGTTAAGGTTTGCCACAATAATGGCCGAGCCATCCGCACTCCAAAAGGACATGTGAACCGAGCGATTTAAACCCGCTGAACCTAGCTGAGTGGCCGTTACTCTAAATAGTGCAATGGCTGCTTTTGAGCGCGCATCGATAACACCAACATAACCACCTGAGGGCGCAAAAATGTTCACATTCATGTAGCGTTGCTGAGGGTCGGGAATCATTCCATGCAGGCGACCAAATCCATTCAGGTCACCCAACTTCATTCCCGTAGGCTGCCCTAAATGATCCACCTCGATTAAATCCTCGGGAAATACATCGAGTAAATCGCAAGGCCCCTGTAAAGCGCCAGGTGCGCAGCCAAGAGGCTGAGCCGATTGGCCCCCAGCCAATTGCCGTTCGATATCCTGGCTATCCCAAATCCATAAAAAACTGCCTTTAACGCCCAATGAAGACTGATTTGGAACGGA
Organism: Polaribacter sp.; assembly: GCA_964226685.1. Taxonomy (GTDB): domain Bacteria; phylum Pseudomonadota; class Gammaproteobacteria; order Pseudomonadales; family Cellvibrionaceae; genus CAXQRU01. The sequence continues at coordinate 10,080 of CAXQRU010000173.1, forward strand.
GTTGGATTGATCTGATGCCCAGACCTCATACCCTTGAGATGACGCAAATGCCAAGGACGCCTGAAAAAAACTCACAAACAAAGCACAACGAAAGATAGAACGCATAGTGACCTCTTATTATTTTATTGGGTCTCTAAACATAGCTTACTTTTGGGTTGTTCAAAAAGACTGACGCGACAACTTGGAAGAAAGGAGGGCAAACCCTCCTTGAAAGGAAAAGACGAGACCGACTAAAGGCCCAAATATCTCAAGCGCTGTCTCGATTCGGTATGTCCTTGTTCGGCAGCCGCTTGGTAAAGTTTAATTGCCATGCCTTGGTTTTTGGCAACGCCTTCACCATCCTCATACATAATGGCTAAGTTGTACTGGGCATCAGTATGGCCTTGCGCTGCTGCCATGGTATACCACTTAATCGCGGCTTGATTATCCTCAGGTGTACCCTCGCCTTCATCGTACATAATGGCCAAATTGTACTGAGCATCACCATGACCTTGTTCAGCAGCCTTGGTGTACCACATAATTGCGGCTTTATTATCCTCTGGCGTGCCCTCGCCTTCATCGTACATGATCGCTAAATTATACTGAGCATCACTATCGCCCTGCTCCGCAGACGCGGTATACCACTTAATCGCCGCTTTATTATCCTCTGGAGTTCCTTCACCTTGATCATACATAATTCCCAGATTGTACTGAGCATCACTATCACCCTGCTCGGCAGCCTTGGTATACCACATGATCGCCGCTTTATTATCTTCCGGCGTACCCTCGCCTTCATCGTACATAACGGCCAAGTTGAACTGCGCATCGGCATAACCCTGCTCAGCAGCCTGGGTATACCAGTAAATAGCGGCTTTATCGTCCTCAGCTACTCCTTCACCTTCATCAAAAATGATAGCGGCATTAAATTGTGACTGGGCATGCCCCAACTTGGCCGCCTTCAAATACCATTCAAGCGCCAAATTATAATCTTTTGTCACACCATTGATGCCATCATGGTAATTGAGGCCTTTTTGATACATCTCTTCAGGGCTCATTTCGGCGTGAGCCATTAGAGAAAAAGCAAGAAAAACATATAAAATGTATTTTGATAACATAGACATATCCTTTAGTAAATGATCGACGCTAGAGCTAAATCACCAGGGAGTTTTAGCCACTTTCAACGTACCCTATACCTCAGCATCTCAATAAGGTATAAATTGATGCCAAATTCTACCATGAGTACCCAAACAAGTCATTGCACAGCCTTGTCCAATATGAAGTGATCCTGAAGTGAGTTGGTGTTTCTAGCATGAAATGATCCTGAAATAGGGTTAATCGGCACCATGATGGGGTTATGAGAACCATCATGACGTTAAACACACTAAC
>CAXQRU010000174.1:0-10060 GCA_964226685.1 Polaribacter sp.
GGTATAAGCTCGCTCCTCACTTGATTTTTCTATATAACATTATGAAATATATCGTAAAAATTGAAATTTTTTGGCGTTTGAAAAGATAAAAAAATCTCGTTATCTTGTAAAAACATTCACTGAGACCAACCGTTTTTATTGTTGTGATGAATGGGTGTTATCCCTGTGGCCTAGTGGTTAGGGCACCTGACTTTCTATCAGGCGGCACCGGTTCGAATCCGGTCAGGGATATTTTGGAAGTATGGCCGAGTGGTAAGGCAGCGGGTAGAGCTGAAGCACTGTAAAATGTCATAAAGAAAATGAAGGTAGTTTTGCGACTGGCAAGGCACTTATTGTAGTGCATAGTGGGTCTACGTACAAAATAAGTAACGACGTCAGGCGCTAAAATAACTCATTTTATTATGACATTTTACGGTGCTTCAGCTCTAACCCGTACAGTGAATGTTCGCTGCATGAGTTCGAATCTCATTACTTCCGCCAATGGAAGGTACGGCCTAGTGGTAGGCAACCGGTCTTGAAAACCGGCGCATTGTTAACGCGGTGGGGGTTCGACTCCTCTACCTTCCTCTTTGCCCTGTTGATGGAATTGGCATACATGCGTGCCTTAGAAGCACGATTTTCCGAGTTCGAATCTCGGACAGGGCATTAACAGCGGGTACGAGTGGCAGAGTGATGATGCACGGAACTGCAACTTCCGTTGACGCCGGTTTGAATCCGGCCTCGTACTCCAAATTAAAGGTTCATTAGCATAGCTGGGTCTAATGCATTCGGTTGTCAGCCGAGAGGTCACCGGTTCGAATCCGGTATGAGCCGCCTTATTAACTGGGTGTAGCGCAGTTTGGTAGCGTGTTGGGTTTGGAACCCAAAGGTCGTAGGTTCAAATCCTACCACCCAGACCAATTGTGCCCGTGTAGCTTAACGGTAAAGCATCTGCCTTGTAAGCAGGAGATTGTCAGTTCGAGTCTGACCGCGGGCTTATTGCTCGATTAGTTTAATTGAATAGAACGCTGGCGTGCGGAGCCGGTAGTGTGGGTTTGAGTCCTGCATCGAGCGCCAACTCACTATTAGGAATACTTAAAACCATCGTGCCAACACTGAGTTTTTCTTAATTAAATAAAGCGCATTTGTTGTACTTTCTATAATTAGACGGCACTTGTCAAAACGAAATGCCTGGACTAGTATGGTACGTTTCCTAAGACGCAGGCACTACAATGCAGCCCTCTATTTTGGTTGATTTGAGTGATAATGCTTTTCATCTCGAGTTAAAACAGACAAAAATCTTCTCGCATTTTACCGTGGAGCTTGCGGAAAACACCTCAGATTGGGTAAATCGTTTGGTGACAGGTTCTTATACGATTGCGCTGACTGACTCCGCTACTTTTTCTGCGAGTGATTTAGACGCATTACTTGCTGGGCAGGTTCTCAATAGAACCGATGTGATTTTTATTAGTGATGGTAACGTTCACTCTATTATCGACGAGGCCATGCGTCATGGCGCTAGTTTTCACTTTCGTCGACCCGTAAAAATCACAATGCTTGAAGAATTATTAGAGGAAATATATAAAGAAACGCTGCAAGTGAACCATCATGCAAATAATCCGCTGGCCACTGAATTGATCCAATTTGGTTTGCTCGTGGGTTCCTCGCCAATCATGCTCAAGCTCTATAGGACCATCCGCAAAGTGGCCGAAACTCATGCGAGTGTCTTGATAACGGGGGAGAGTGGTTCAGGCAAAGAATTAGTCGCCAAAACCATACATTTGATTAGCGATGCGTCGACGCCGTTTGTTGCAATCAATTGTGGTGCATTATCGCCAGAGTTGATTGAGAGCGAATTATTTGGTCATGAAAAAGGTGCATTTACGGGTGCTGATCAGCACAAAAAAGGGGTTTTTGAGCAAGCTGAAGGTGGCACCTTATTCTTGGATGAGGTTTCTGAAATGCACTTGGAGCATCAAGTTAAATTGCTTCGGGTATTGGAGAGTGGTGAATATCGTCCTGTGGGTAGCCAACACTCCAAAAAAGCTAATGTCCGCATTATTTCGGCGACCAACCGAAATCCATTGAAAGCGATTGAAGACGAACTATTTCGTGAAGACCTCTATTTTAGGCTGAGTCATTTCCCAATTGAATTGCCGCCGTTGAGAGAACGAGGAGGGGATATTGTTGGCCTTGCCAAACACTTTCTTGCCTACCGAAATACGGAAGAAGGCACGTCAAAAACGATTAGCCCTGGTGCTCTAAAAAAAATTGCCGCTCACTCGTGGCCTGGTAATGTGCGCGAGCTTAAGCATACTATTGAACGAGCGTATATTCTTGCAAATGATACTATTGACGAGGCTAACTTATCGATCGAAGTATTGCCGACTCCAAAGCCCGATGATGATTTGCGAATTCCTCAAGGATTAGCATTAGAGGAACTTGAGAAAGCGGCGATATTACAAACCTTAGATCAAAACCAAGGCAATAAAAAAGAAACGGCAAATCAGCTTGGCGTTAGTGTGAAAACACTCTATAACAAGTTAGAAAAATATGATGATCTGTAAAAGCCCTAATGCAGATTAGGGCTTATGGAGCCTCTTATATTATCATTTCACTATGTTTACGCGGTCGCATGCTGAAGTGACAACATTTTATTGTGTACGGCTTGCATTCGTAAATAAATCTTTTCAAGTTCTCGAACAAGGTCGAGCTTTTGATTTTCAGCAATGGCCGTGCAAAGTTTTTTGAGTATCTTATCTTCGACCTCTTCGAGTTGGTCAATCAAAATATGATCTGAGTTGCTAGTTAGCTTTGAGAGAATAGATGCATAATGTTTTCTGACATCCACTAAAAAATCACTCTTCTCTTCTCGTTCTAGATTTTCATAGACAAACAAATTTTGTAACCTGTCTCTGGCAATTTCCTTTTCGGCCAAAACATTATTAATGGTGATTAGCAATTTTTCATCTTTAATCTTGGCTCTAGCATCCCTGTAAAAATCAATGCTGCTGTTCAAGACTTGAATTAATTCACGAATAGATTGAATATGGTCGACATATATAGACATAATTCCTCCAAAATTAACGGATTAAATAAAGTGATAATCACTACTTTCTAAGCAATCTGATGGCTATAGAGATAACAAATAACGTTATAAATAAAAAAAATAGTATTTGCGCAATATTAGTGGCGGATGCTGCTATACCGCCAAAACCTAGTACGGCTGCAATAATAGCAATTAGTAAGAAAACAACCGCCCAACTTAACACTACAATCACCTCCAATGGTTATTTATTTTAGTTAAGCTCCTCTAAGAGGGCTCAAATTATTGATACGCAACTTGGTCATCAGAAATCACAATAATTTCTACTCGACGGTTCTCGGCACGACCTTTAGCGGTATCATTGTTCGCTACCGGATCTGTCTCACCAAGACCACGCTTATCCATCGGAACCGATGTAATGCCTCTTTTCTCTAGATAGTCCTCCACGGCACTGGCTCTTCGCTCAGATAAATCCTTGTTGTACGTTTTGGTTCCGATGCTATCCGCATGGCCGACAACGGTAACTTTTTCAGTATCTGGATCTTTGATTTCCGATATTAATTGGTCGATGACCTTTTTACTGTCTTTTGATAGTTCAGCGCTATCAAAAGCAAAGTTAGTAACCTCTACAATCTTATCGGGTTTGGTTTCGACTTTTGGGATTACCACTACATTAGCCTTTTTCTCAATTTGGCCGCTAGTGCTTTTGGGCTCGCACTCAGGGAAGTTATCTCCTTTTTTCACTTGCACGCATTCACTGGAACCACTGATTACCGGTTCATTGGCCGAGCTTTCAAGATACGAATTTTCGCTGGCTATAGCACTCATCGAAATGGCCATAGCCGCGGTTAACGTATAAATATTTAGATTTTTGGTATTCATAACAGTCTCCTCCAATTGAAGTGAGTCTCTATCACACAACACTATCTTGTGCTCGCGGTAAATAATGCGAGTAGCGTGCCAGGATGAAAAATGAATATTTAGGTGAATTATTTGCGACGAAAGTATGAAAAATTACACCATAAATGATGTTTTACTCATGGATGGTTTGTAATTATTTCATTGCACTGTAATTATTTCATTAGTAGATAGGGTTGGATATTGATGAGATTCATTTGGCTCCTTTAGGTCCCATTGTGTTTAGGTCCCATTGTGTAGGGCTCTTAACGGTAAAGCATCTGCCTTGTAAGCAGGAGATTGTCAGTTCGAGCCTGACCGAGGGCCTATTGCTCGTGGATAGAAAGCTGGCGTGCGGAGCCGGTAGTGTGGGTTTAAGTCCTGCATCGAGCGCCAATAAGCCTACACATTTAGAGCATATGAATAAATGGAATCATTAAAAGTAATAGACCAATTAACAATGACGAAAAATACTTCTTAATAAAATAGGCAGGCAAGCAATTAATAGTGCTGCTAAGTTCAGGCCCATATAGAAAAGTAGATCGTTAGGTCTGTGATCGATAATGACTAATAAAATTCCAAGAAGGGGAAAAATACACCCGATAGCAGAGTGCATAATTGCTGATCTGAGGTTGATTACTCGCCTTTAAATTGAAAATAAAAAATGAAAGTAGCATTGATAATGGTACTGGGTACGAGAATTAACAGCATATAAGAGAGAAACTACTCCGGTTGGGTCTGAAGCCGATGCCGGGAGTGAAACAAAGAGTAAATAAATCGTGGCTTGAACTAAACATGTATGATTTCGATCCATCGATATTTTTCCTAACTAAACAGCGCGCTTCTCTGAAATTTCTCCCTTAGAAAGCGACCGTGAGCTTCTATATTATCAATATCATTCTTATGAATGTCGATCACTATATCCTGCATTTCTCGCTCTAAAATATTGAGCTGTTCTAGCAGTAAGTCCTTTGCGGTTTTGCCATTTTTGTGTGGATGAAAACTCGCGTAAGCACGAGGTAGTTTGAGATAGTTTTCCATGGTTTGTGGCAAATAGGAAAGAGCGGTTTCTCTAATGGTGTAAACCGCAGAGGCAGAATCATTATAATCCTGAAGGCTCGGCAAAACAGAGATGATATGCTCCACAATCTGCTCTATCTTGACCACAATTTCGTTGGCAACTCGCTTTTTTAAGGTATCGAGCAAGTTGCGCAAGCTGCTTTTAATCTCATTGGCATCACCCATTCGATCAAAGCTAAAGCGGTAGCGTTCGGGGTTGGGGATGGCGAAGACACCCGCTAAATATAAGGCGAGTACAATCAGGTACCAATAGTCGTTAATGATCCCCGTGAAGTAAAGCCCAAGACCAACGAGGCCTAGGGCTGACCCCACAATGTTAGGCATTCCATATAAAAAATACAGAATACGTTTTGCCATATTACTGATACCCTCGAATGTTCTTGAATATGCTATTTAGAGAACTCTTCTTGGCATCAAACACTTTGCCTCCTGTTAGCTCACTAATTTTTTCCATTTCATCGTCATTACTTTGGCCAAACAAAATGGGGAATGTTTTTACATTTTTTACCTTAACCGGAAGATTTCTATACATATTTTGAAACTCTTCAAAGTCAATACCTTGTTGGTTTTGACCGTCGGTCAGTAAGACAACGGTATAGTACTTTTCGGGATCGTTACTAATGGCAACCTCAACTTGCCGATATGCTTCCGATAAACTACTGTAAATCGCGGTTCCACCATCCGGTTGTAAGTAGTTTATGTAGTCTCGCAACTGAGTCATCTCTGGGCTATTTTTATCAGTATTTGTGATAGTGAAATCAGATACAGGTAGAGGCTGGTCGTTAAATGGGAGCATGCTGATGGTCTCTCTGGCTCTAAAGCGGGCAAATTGCCCGGTGAGAGAGTTATCAACTCCAGTTAAATTATTGAGTGCATCTTTAAGTTGCATGATACTCTCACCCTGCATAGAACCGCTGACATCTAACACAAAAAATGTATGTGAGAGTTTTCTGTGTTTATCGAGATAGGCAAACAGTAAATTATCGACATCAGAGAGCGTTCGCGGGAAGGGCAGTTCGATTAATAGATTATCAGCAAAGTCGCTCGATAGTTTAACTTCTTTGATGGCTGGCCGGCGTGATGTTTGACTCATGATTTGGCTTTGAATATCCGCCGAGCGTAAGCAATTGACTAATTGATCGTAAGCCTCACGTTTCTCTTTATTGAGCAGCATCAATGGGTAATCAGCGGTAATGATCCCCTCTTTGGGGTAAAGTAGGGTCAGTGGTTCGGTCAATCGTCCACTGGCATTGAGCTGCATTAAAACCGATTCATAATTGATCATACCGTCGAGTTGATTCTGCTCTCTGATATAAGCATCAGCTAGCCAGCCTGAGCTGCCAGCTGTCAGAGCCTGTCCTTTGAAAAAATCTTTCAGTGCACTGTTGTCAATTGAGCTTGGATCAAACTCGTTTTGATTGTCCGATAAGGCGGAGGCTGCACCAAATAGCGCTGTGAATCCAGAGTTACTAGAGGCTGGGTTGGTCATGGCATAACTCAGCTCGCCAGCGGCCGATTTAGCTGCGATGTCGCGCCAGGTGACTTTATTGGTATCCCAACCAAAAGCTTTAATCTTGTCAGCTTTTATCCCCATCACAACCGGCGATAACATGATTTTTTCTTGAATCACAATGCGTTTGTTGGTTTGCTCTAGCAAATTCATGTACTTGGCGTGAGAAAACCAAGCCAAATCATACTCAGCCCCACCGGCCAATTGTTCCGCGCCATCTAAGGTGCCAACATAAGTGAAATCGAGCTCTACATTAGCACAACTATGGATAGAACCTAGCAGTGGTTGCAGATCCTTTAGTTCTGAACCAGCCAAAATTGTCATGGGTTCGCGGCTTTGGCTACAGGCAATGCAGAATGAGACGATAAAAGTGATGAGTGTGATTAAGCGCATCATGAGCTTCCTATCCTTAGAGAGTGAGTGTGTCGCTAGTGATAGCCGTAATGGTTCTGACTTCTTCGTTCTTAACTCGGTCGACATAAGACTGCGCCTTGTTGATTTCAGAGCTAAGCGTATCAACCGTTTGTTGCATGCTGTCTAAGGCTTTTACCTTGAATTCGGTCATCATATCCATTGTGTCGTAGATATTTTGAAAAGCACGCTTCAACTTATCTAGCTCAACGGTTGAGCTAGCGGCGCCTTGCTGTATTTCAGCTGACTGCCGTTTTAGCATGGCCGAGGTGCCTTCAATAAGGCTGCCCGTGGTTTTGTTGAGCGCGTTGATTTGATCGAGCACTAATTTTTGGTTGTCCAATGCGCTAGCAACAATAACCGCTGTGCGTAGAGCAGAAATTGTCGTCGTCGTTGCTCGGTCTACGCCTTTGATCAGCTCAAAATTATTTTTGCGAATCATATCAAGGGCCAAATACCCTTGGATGCTCACCGCTTCTTGAGTGAGTAAGTCGGTGACTTTTTGGCGAGTATAGAACAATAGCTCTTCTTGGATGATGCGCGCTTTCTCAGGACTTGCCAGTTGAATCTCTGCGACTTTCTCAGATATAGCCGCATCGATTTGTTTACCTATATAGACATAACGTTTTAGCTGTTCCATGGTTTGCCATAAGTTCACCTTTTCTTGCTCGATGGCGGCATTATCCATACGCAATTCATCTTGACTTCGATATAGCGTTTCTAAAATTTTATTGATGTGGGTTTGTGACGATTGAAATTTGGCAAAATAATCGCGGATTTTACTCCCAAAGGGAATGAAACCCAAAATTTTCTTGGGAGAAAATAAATCCCCTTGTGTTGATGGATCCAAATCTTCAACGGTTCGGCGCAATTCCACCAAGGCTTGACCTACGGTGGTGCCTTCTCCAACTAGTTCGGTTTTCAGCATGCCGGCAGGGCGATTGAGCATTCGGTTGGATGAGCCAGCGGCTTCGCGAATTTCTTTATTACCCATCGCATGCAGAGCGTTGAGTTGAGATTTAAATTCGTCACTTTGAACATCTAACTCAACGATTGAGCTAACGAACTCCTTTACTCGTTGGTCAAGGCTACTGATATCCTCAGGCTTTAATTGAACCATTTCATAAGCTTGTTCAGGTTCAATTACAGCAACGGGTTCTGGGGGGGTTAATACCATCGGATTGTCATCAACTTGACTCATAATATTCTCCTAATATTGCTGCTCTATTTTGGTAATGATGGATTCAATGTATTCATAAGCGGGAGGCTCGATGACATTGACTAAGCGTTTGGGCAAAGAAATATTGTGTTGATTAATAAACTCATCAAAATATTTCATATTGCTGTTTCTAAAGCCGTGTTCAATGGCTAACTTTTGCAGTTCGGGGTCCGTTTCGAGTGGTAGTCCGAGTTGTTTGCCGTCTTCATTAAACCCTATGAAGACATGTTTGGTGAACAATGAGGGTTTTGGGTATAGCAAAACCATATCATCGTCAATGCCATCATTGGCGGCTTGATAAATATATTGTGACTCATAAATCATAACTAAGGGTGCTTTACCCATCCCCATGAGTAAGTAGTCATTAAAGGGTTGCGCGGATGAGCCCTCAATAAACCCTTGTTGGGTAAATATTTCCGCGATAGCTGGAAATAGATTATTAATTTCGCCTTCGCTCTTCACAATATTGTTGGCGTTAAGTACGTAGCTTGCTAATGCTAAATACATAGCAGCCGAATTTGACTTGCGAACATCCGTCGAGTTAATCATCAAGCGTTTGTTGATGGAGAAGTCCGGGTTATTCTCAAGCTCCTTCCAGCGAGTTTTCTGCTGAAAGGTATTGAGATAGGCTTGCATATCTAGGGAATAGTAACCTTTTTCTTGCTTGGACAGGTTGTTTGCTTCTAGTACATCGACCAGGGGTTTCCATGAGGCAACCGCCATGGGGGTAAAGAATGGGTTAAAACTTTTGGAGCCAGGAACTTCTCGTTTTATTTTCTCAGCCGCTGGTAAGCCCGCAGGGAAAGCATAGTCATAAGATGATAAATCAAAGCTGGTGGCAATTTGGCGAGAGCCTGCTTTTTGGTATTCGACTACATAACCGAGCTCTTTCAAGCGTTCTTGCACTCGGATGTCATCAAAGAAGGGTTGTTTTTCCGAGCCGATTAAACCACTGACGTGGACGGCTGAGTTGCTAAGAATGGAATTGTAAACGGCAATTCCTACGCCCAGTAACAAGATTAGACTTAATAGCGGTGTACCGATGTGGTCGTTCGCAGCTATCGAGCCTTGGTCCTATTTTTTCATGTTCCATCCAATTGTGACCCTAATAACGCGGCCATTAACTCATACCGAATTAATGAAGTCAAATTTTGATTGATGGATGTCAAGCTCCTGCCATTATGAGGGTCTAATTTACGCTTCCATATAAGGTAGGCTAAGCTCAGAGTGGTCGATATGCTCTATATACTCTTTAAGCGAGAGTTCTATGGTCTGAGTCATTTTTTGAGGGCAGGTATACCCTATTAACTTAGATAACTCATTGATACTTAATGATAAGTGCTCTATTTGCATCCCGTGGTGTGCGGTCATGATTGCTCTCCGGTGTTTAAATTTTATACTAAAACGAATTTGGATGTTGATTTGGATGCGGTTAGATCAAAAAATATTCAAAATAATGACCAAAACTCGATACGCCCCAATGTTGCAGGATAACGTATTGATTTTTAATGTGTTTAGTGGGTGGGTTTTTAGGGGGCTAAGATGGTTATCGACAACCATATTGGCTTAGCGGGCTGTTGAAATTCGTAGAATATCAACAGCCTGTTAGAGAGCAACATCCCTAACGGTGAGATGCTCGCAAAGATATGTTTTGTGGCTAAGCAGGAAGTTCGCAATCGGAATAATCAATATGCTCTACATGGTCAAGAAGGCTAGGGTTAAGTGCAAACAGTGCCTTTAGAGCCGCCTGTGTGTAGCCATCTTTTAAGATTTCTCTTAAACGTTTAAGGTCAATATTATGATTATTTGAGGCCCATTTGTTCGTATTCATAGTGTTCTCCGGTGTTTCTAAGCACTAAAACGATCCTCAAAAGGCATTTGGATGCGCAAATGGTACAGATCGGAAGAGCACACGTCT
>CAXQRU010000175.1:0-12971 GCA_964226685.1 Polaribacter sp.
TTAGTGTGTTTAACGTCATGATGGTTCTCATAACCCCATCATGGTGCCGATTAACCCTATTTCAGGATCATTTCATGCTAGAAACACCAACTCACTTCAGGATCACTTCATATTGGACAAGGCTTGACATGGTAATAAGCATTTTCGTATTCTATTCTGAGCGGTCTGGGCATAGGTTAAGTATATAGGGTTTGCCACCAACCTTGCAATATGATACTTGACCCCTTTTGTTATCCACGCATTTCTGTGTAGATTCATCCCAAGTTGAACCTAGAGAACAGCGCGCTTCGCATTGGTTGGTAATGGGGTTTAGGGTGTGGGCTGGAGGGCAGGATTGCACTGAATTACAAATGGGATACGGAGAATTATCCGTACAGACTGTTGAACATGTAACAACTATACTGTTATCGCCATTTGACTCAGTAAGTTGTTGAGCGCCTTCAGGACAAATAAGATGGATTTTAATAGGTTCCGCCCTTGAAACAACAGGGCCTCCATCTTTATCTAGCAGAGTATATTGTTGACAAACAGCAAAGGGCAAACCGTTTACAACAGTAGTCGAATAATTACACAAATCAGCTCCTGCTGATAAAATAGCCCCCCACTCTATTTCAGCAGGAGAATAGTATTCCGTAAGCCTCGGCTTCGTGAATATCTCGATAGCTTCCTCAGGAGTAGATGCAAGATAACTTGGAGAATTGTCGTAGTAATATATTTCTGGCTCACTTAAGACCCTTGCCGCATTGGCATAACCAATGAAACAGAAGCACAATAGCCCAAGGCTAAGTTTACTTAAGCAATCAGACAGTTTACGAGTTATATGTGATTTCATTATTGACCTCCATATCAAGCGGGGCATAGCGATTAAAGTAACTGACGCTATAGTAGCGAAAGTGTTAATGAATGACCAGTATTTTTTAAGATTGACCGCTCACCAACAAACAACACAGATTGTGATAAAATCCACAGCCCTTCGACAAACTATCCAAAAAGGCTGATCACTGTGGACTTTTCTGAAGCTAAACAACAGGTTAAACAATATCTTCTGGACTTACAAAACAATATCTGCGCGGGCCTAGCCGCCGTCGATGGCAAAGCCGAGTTCATCAAGGATGCCTGGGACCGGCCCGAAGGTGGTGGCGGTATATCGCGGGTGCTGGCCGATGGCCATGTCATCGAAAAGGGTGGGGTCAACTTCTCTCATGTATTTGGTCAAAACATGCCCGGCTCGGCCACGGCGCATCGCCCTGAATTATCGGGCCGTACCTTTGAGGCCATGGGTGTATCCCTGGTCATCCACCCAAGCAACCCCTATGTGCCCACCAGCCACGCCAACGTTCGCTGTTTTATCGCTGAGAAAGAAGGTGAAGAACCGGTCTGGTGGTTTGGTGGCGGCTATGATCTCACCCCCTACTACGCCAATGAAGAGGATTGCAAGCACTGGCACCAGGTTGCCAAAGCCGCCTGCGAACCCTTTGGGGATGATGTCTATCCCCGTTACAAAAAATGGTGCGATGACTATTTTTACCTGAAGCATCGCCAAGAAGCCAGAGGCATCGGCGGCTTATTTTTCGATGATTTGAACGAGTGGCCATTCGAGCGTTGTTTTGAGTTTATCCAAGCGGTTGGCGATAGCTACCTGCCCGCTTATGTGCCCATTATTGAAAAACGCAAAGACCAAGCCTTTGGCGAGCGAGAGAAAACCTTCCAACAATTTCGTCGTGGCCGCTATGTTGAGTTTAACCTAGTCTATGATCGCGGCACCCTGTTTGGCTTACAAAGTAATGGCCGCACAGAATCCATATTAATGTCGCTTCCGCCCACCGTTCAGTGGGGTTACCAATGGCAACCTGAACCCGGCAGCGCTGAAGCCGAACTGACAGAAGTGTACCTACCGCCAAGAGAGTGGGTGTAACCATGGATCAATACGCCGTTTTTGGCAACCCCATTGAGCACTCCAAATCACCCATGATTCATACGGCTTTTGCTGAGCAAACTCAGCAAGCAATGGAGTACAAAAAACAGCTGGTAGCAATCGATGGTTTCAAACAAGCGGCTCGTGATTTTTTCGCCGCAGGTGGGCGCGGTTTAAATATTACTGTGCCTTTTAAGCTCGAGGCCTTCGAGTTTGCCGATGTGCTTACTGAGCGCGCTCAACAGGCGCAAGCCGTCAATACCTTGAGCTTAACTGACCAGGGCATCGAGGGCGATAATACCGATGGCTATGGTTTAATTAACGATATCACTTCCACTCTTAACTGGCCTGTGCACAATCGGCGAGTGCTGATTTTAGGCGCTGGCGGCGCGGTGAGAGGTATACTGCACCCCTTGCTTAATGAGAGACCCTCGGAGGTGGTGATTGCCAATCGCACCTTATCTCGGGCAGAGGAACTGGCCAGTATTAGCCCTCTAGTTTCCGCCTCAGAATTTGAAACCCTCGATGGGTCGTTTGATCTGATTATCAATGGCACATCGGCCAGCCTTGCCGGTGATTTACCGCCCATGCCCAATAGCGTAGTGAATGCCAATACTCAATGCTATGACATGATGTATGGCCAAAATCCTACGGTTTTTATGCGTTGGGCAATGGAGTTGGGCGCTGCGCAAGTGGCTGATGGTTTGGGTATGTTGGTGGGGCAGGCGGCAGAGTCTTTTTATCGCTGGCGCGGAGTCAGGCCTGAGGTAGCTCCGATTATTCAGCAGGTGCGAGCTAAGCTATAGCGGCTTATGAGTTGGGCTCGCCACTATAGATTCTGGCCAACTGCTTCACCAATAATTGATAGCGATCATATTGTTTGTGATCGCTTTTCATATCACTGACCTTATCCAAACAATTTTCACAGATATCTTTTAATTCTTCGCTCAAGCCCTGCTCTTTTGATTTGGCCAAGGCCACTTGCACTAAATTTAAGTTTAAGCCAATGTGATTGGGAAACAATTGTAAGGCATCATTAAAAATTTTGAGCGATTGATCAAAGTCTCGGTTTTGATAAGCATCAATGCCCTCTTTAGATAATTCTGCCGCGCACTTTTTACCAGCCAAGCTAATCGGCTCATCACTAATTTGATCAATTTTCTTTAAAATTTCTTCGTTATCTTGGTTTTCACTGGCAAGCTTAAACAAGGCCATTTGAGCTTTTTTAGGATCGCCACAGGCCATTTGTGACCGCGCAAAATCGAACTGAGCTTCAACTGAGGTAGCGGCTAGATTGTTGTATTGCTTTTCAGCTTGAGCGGCAATATTTTCAGCCAAATCCTTGCGACCTTGCCCCGCATGAATCTGGGACTCCACCATTAAAGCCTGCACCTGTTTTTCTTTATGATTAAAACGTTTACGCATCCTATCGAGCATCGATAAGGCCGTTTTGGCTTTTTCAATCGCGCCCCTATCGGTTTTGCCCTTAGTCATGTCAACCGTCTTTCGCGCGAGCTTTAAATAATCGTCGGGCTGGGCGTGACAAGAATTTTGATTCCATCGAATGGCATTTTGATAAGCGGCCAGGGAGGTTTCATGATCGTCATTTTCTTCGGCTAAGACCGCTAAGCGTCGATGACGCAAAATCGATTTTGGAGAGAGCAACGTGGCTTTTTCTGTGGCTTTTTGAGCCTCCTCCATTCGATTTTGCTTCACATAAAGTTCCGACAACATATCGTGAGCTTCAATAAAGCGATTATCAGACTCCAATACTTCCGACAATTCATTTTCCACGATATCCGCTGGCGCATCATCCTTCATCATAATACTGGCCAGACCCAGTTTGGCCCAAATCACTTGGCGCTTAGCCAAAGCCTTCTCGTAAATTTTACGAGCCTCAGAGAAGTTACCCAACAATTTATATAGCTGAGCTTTATAGCGCAAGCAATCGGATTTATAGCGTGTACCGGAGGCCATCTTTTCATCGCAAAGCTCAATTGCCTTGGCATAATGTTTTTCATCCATCGCAGCTTTAATATCATAAAGCTCTTCATGCTTGAGCAAAGCTTTATCTAAACGCTGCCTCAGCAAACCCTGACCAATGGGCTTGGTAATGTAATCATCAGGCTGGTATTCGATGGCCCCAAGCACCATCTCTCTGGAGGTCTCGGCGGTGATAATGATGTAAAGCGTCGTGTATCTGAGCGTGCGCATATAGCGCAACTCCTCTAACACTTGCTGACCATCCTTGCTGCCACCCAGATTGTAGTCACACAAAATAATATCGTAGGGGCGATTTTCACAAAGCTCGATGGCCTGATCACCCGTTGCAGCCGTATCAATCTTTTTGGCGCCAAAGGAGCGCAACATACGCTTGACCGATCCACGCACCTCTGGCAAATCATCGACTACCAAGCAGTTTTTCTTTTGGTAGATTTTAATGACATCAATTTGTTTCACTAACTCATTCAATAGGGTATCTCCAGGTCAACCTTATTACCCATTTATTCATTATGAATGAAGGAAGCCTAGAGAGCCTCCCTAACATAGGTGCAAGAATACCTAAAGTATTGATCAGATTATTGAAAATTGCCAACCTGAGTTATGAATACAAGTAAGAGAAGTGAAAGAAGACAGCCCCCCTAGATGAGGGGCAAGGATAGCTTAGGATTCAGCCTTTAACTCACTGCTGACTTTTGCACTGATTTTGGTATCCGCATCCGATTTTTTTTGACTGGAAGCAGGCTTAGCAGCTTCTTTTGGTTTATTTTTTTCCTCAATATCAATGGCCAGCTGTAAACGCTCTCGAACATTGATGGTTTCCTTTAAATCTTCCATTAAATCGGCCATTTGCTGGTTGCGCTGAGAAATCTTCAACTCCAAGCTTTTGACTTCTTGCTCTAGGGCTTTATGCTGTTGACGAATACGGATTTCTTTGTTTTCAGCATCCTTAACGATATCTGCAACACCGATATTCATGGACTCTAAGGTCTGCTTAACAACGGTTACCACGACTTCGTTGTTGTCTTTTGGCAGCTTACGCATCAACTCAATGGTGTTTTTTATGCCATAAGGCACTGATCTTACGTTAGACGTTTGAGCATTGCCAATCGTTGGCGTAAATGGGTCTTCTTCAAATAAACTCTCGTCGAAATCTGAGCGTTTGGGGAGATTAGCCTCATCGATATCTTCGTCTTTATTGGCTTCATCTTGTTGGCCCCGAGAAAATAACTTCATGCCGACACCTCGTAGAATCTTATTGGCTGACCAATATAGCATGTTTTTTCTTTGGCTCCATCCCTTAATCCATATTTGCCGCTTGTTTGAACAAAGCTAATCAGAAAGTGTCTACTGATTCACGCAAAGTATCAATATGGATGATATATTGTCGGCTTTGCTATACCATAACTCTCTTTTTGAATGACCGTAGGAACACATATGAAATCATTAACCGCCGTGGCATTAGCCGCTTTATTGATCACAGGCTGCAGTGACAATGTCAATGCAGATAAAAGTCAAAATGAGGCTCCTAAACCAGCCGAAAGCACTGAGGCCGCTACCGCTGAAGCGCCAAAAGAAGAGGCACCAAAAGTTGAAAAGTCAACAGTAGCCGCTCCAGCCGCTGAACCTGAAGTAGCTCAACCGGCTGAAGCTCCTGCGCAAGAAGTGACTGCCACTGAAGCTCCCGCACCAGAAGCAACGGAAACACAAGCCACAGATACTCCCGCGCAAGAAGTAACAGAGCCCCAAACCACCGAAACTCCTGCGCAAGAAGTAACAGAGCCGACTGAAGCACCCGCTCAAACCTTAACCCTTACACAACAAGTTAGCTATATCTACGGTTATAACAATGCCTTACAAATCAAAGCTCAAAGCGAGCAAATGGGCATGGGCGTAGACGGCGATGAAATCATCGCGGGCATTCGAGATGCCATGAATGGTTCTCAATCGCGCTATAGCGCAGAAGAAACTCAGCGCATTTCTATTGAATTTCAAAAGGTGATGCAGGCAAAAATGCAAGAGCGCATGGCTCAGGAACAAGCCGACCTTGAAAAACAACGTGCTGCCAACCAAGCCATTAGCGATGCATTTCTTGCTGAAAACGCCAACAAAGATGGAGTTGTGGTCACCACCAGCGGCCTACAGTATAAAGAGTTAGTTGCCGGTGATGGCCCCATACCCACAGCCAATGACACGGTGACCGTCCATTATAAAGGCACTCTGGCTGATGGCCGCACCTTTGACAGTTCGTATGATCGAGGTGAACCCGCCACCTTCCCAGTACAAGGCGTGATTGCAGGCTGGATCGAAGCCTTACAAATGATGAACGTTGGCGACAAGTGGCAACTGGTGATTCCACCCCAGCTAGGCTACGGCGAGCGCGGCGCTGGCGAAATGATTGGCCCTGGTTCAGTATTGGTTTTTGAGGTTGAGTTGCTGAGTATTGAACCCAAAAGCTAATCCATAGCACCCATTAAAAAAGGAGCCACATGGCTCCTTTTTGATCTAACCTCCGCAACCACAGCCACACCCGCAACCTGCTGAGCCAGGTCACTCATCTCTCCTGATTGATAAGATGCCAATAACTCCTCCGTGGATTTTTGATCAAACTTTGCTTTTAGTGATTCGTAGCTAACCTTCATTCTCCATTCCTTCTTGCTAAAAAACAATCAATTATACTCACTCGTATACAGCGATGACCATCTGTATTAATATACAGCGATGACCGACACGCTCACTAGCACACACAATTCAACCACGCCTCTGCTATCACTGTTCAACCGCCTGGACAGTGATACGCTGGTGTTGACGCCCAATAAGCGCTTGAGCCGATTCGTCACCGCCCAATTTGATCAATTCCAAGCCCAAAAGGGTCTGAGCGCCTGGGTCAGCGCACCTTGTCAGTCCTTTTCGGGCTGGATACTAACGCTGTGGCAACACTGGCTGCTTGAGGCTCAGGAACCTCAGCCTCAGCGACTGAATACTGAGCAAGAACGACTAATATGGCACGATATCATACAAAATGACGATCAGATAGAACTGTTTAACTCAGAAGCCACCGCCGCCAAGGCGATGGAGGCCTGGCACAACTTGATTAACTGGCAACAAGACCCCTGCCAAAGCAGCCAGCAATCACCCTATGGCGGGTGGGCACAAGCCTTTGCTGATTGGTGCCTTGAGCACCAATTTATCGATATGGCCAGCCTTCAGCAACGCATTGTCCAACTCGTGACTAGCGGCCAGATCCCGCTTCCCAAAAAACTGCTTTGGCTGGCGTTTGATGATATCAACCCGCTCATGCAGGCCTTAATCACCAACCTGAAAGCGGCAGGCTGCCAATGCGAGATGATCGATACCAGGATAGATGGCAGCCACGTGCAGGTCACACAAGCCACCTCCATTGATGAGGAAATATCAGCCGCTGCCCGCTGGGCCGCCCAGATCGTTGAACAACAACCACAAGCTCAGGTAGGCATCGTCATCCCCTCATTGGCTCGAGATCGAACCAAGGTCGAGCGTCTATTTAATGAGGTCTTTGAGCCTCAAGCCCTGCTGCCAGACCAACCGCGACACGCTCCAGGCTTTAACGTCTCCGCCGCCGAACCGCTGGCCAGCGCCCCTATGATTGCAGCGGCTCTCGCTGCTTTAAAGCTGAATTTTTCGAAAATTGCCATTGAGGATATTAGCCACTGCATCAACTCACCCTTTTTGGGTGATATGGGTGAGCTGCCGGCGCGCGCTCGATGCGCTCAAGAATTAAGTGCACACAACCTTCGCTGCCGACTGCCCCAAGTCATCGCGGGCCTACATGAGGAGGGCGCTGAACGATTTGCCGAGAGCGTGCAAGACCTGGTAAAGACCATCAGTATGCGCCAAACCGCCAACCGCCCCAGTGCTTGGATGGCGTTCTTTTGCGAGCAACTGAGCTGTCTAGGCTGGCCAGGCTCACGCCCACTGGATACCTTTGAATACCAGCAGCTCAATAGCTGGCACGAGGTGCTCGATATCTTTGCGGGCCTCGATTACATTAAGCCTCGTATAGAGTTAACCGAAGCCATTCGCATTCTTGGCCAGCTCGCGCACCAGCATTTGTTTCAGGCACAAACCCGCAGCTCATCCGTGCAACTCTTGGGAACGCTGGAGGCGGCCGGTTTGCACTTTGATTATCTCTGGGTCATGGGGATGGATGATCGCACCTGGCCACCGGCTCCAAACCCAAACCCATTGATCGATCTTCAATTGCAACGACGCTTGGCCATGCCAAGATCCAGCGCCGACAAAGAGCTGGCTCTGGCCAAACAGTTAACTCAGCGCTTTCAACGTGCAGCGCCTGAGGTGATATTCAGCTATGCCTTATTTGACCAAGACCAAAGCTTATCGGTCAGCCAACTGATCGAGCATTTACCGAAAATGCCATTGGAGCAGATCCACAAAGCCGAGATCACCACTTACGATGGTTTGATATTTGCCGAGCGAATGCTGGATACCTTCAGCGATGCCTGCGGCCCCTATGTGCAAGAGCCGAGCCTCATTAAAGGCGGCACACAAATTCTGAAGGATCAAGCAAGCTGCCCTTTTAAAGCCTTTGCCACACACCGGCTAAAAGCTAAAGCCAGCGAGCCTGCGCAAGAAGGTTTGTCGCCGGCTGAGCGCGGAAGCTTACTGCATAATGTACTCTCACGCTTATGGCACCGCTTGCGCAATCAAGCCACTTTATTGTCATTGAGCCCAGAGCAGCTCAGCCAACAAATCGACAACAGCATTCGCGCTGAGATCAAACGCCTGCCAAAATCCGAGCCTCTTGGCGAGCGCTTTACCAACTTGGAGCGAGAGCGTTTAAAAGCTCTGATCCTGCAATGGCTTGAACTCGAAAAACAGCGGCAACCTTTTGAAGTCGCCCACAACGAAACCAAGCGCTCGTTAACCTTAAATAAATTGCCTATTCGCATTCGCTATGATCGCGTCGACCGCCTAGCGGATGGCCGCTTATTTATTATTGATTATAAAACCGGGCAGCTCGATATTCGCCAATGGGCCGGCGACCGACCCGATGAGCCTCAAGTGCCGCTCTATTGCATAGCCAATGAGAGCGATGTCAGCGGCGCGGCTTTCGGTCAAATTCATGTCGAGCAAGTTGCTATTAAAGGCTTGGCCGATGACGCCGAGATTGCGCCCGGCCTGCTCGAGCCCGATCAAGTTCGCTCTCTGGATTTACCCGACAACTGGCCCGATTTAATTCAGCACTGGCGTGCGCAGCTAACATCCTTGGCCAAAGAATTTATGGCAGGACAAGCTGAAGTGAAACCCAAAAATCCTAGCGCTTGCCAATACTGTTCGCTCCACAGTTTGTGTCGAATCAAAGAGTATGTGCAAGAGCCCGATGATGATGAGGTGCCTAATGAGACCGAATGATTATCTTGAACGGCAAGCGGCCTTAAGCCCGACCGAATCGATTATTTGCGAAGCACCCGCTGGTAGTGGCAAGACCGAACTATTGACTCAGCGCTTTTTAACGCTGCTCGCGCGTGTAGAGCAACCCGAGTCGATCATCGCGATTACGTTCACACGCAAAGCCGCTGGTGAAATGCGCCAGCGGATTCTTGCGGCATTAAAAGCAGGCCTTGCAAACGATGAACCAAAGAGCGAACACGAGCGGCTCACCAGAAGCTTGGCCAGGCAAGCCTTAAACACCGACCGCGAGCACCAATGGCAATTAATGGATAACCCAAACCGCTTGCGCATCATTACCTTTGATAGCCTATCGGCCTCGCTGGCTAATCATTTGCCATTTCACTCGTCTTTTTCCTCGCCGCCATCCATTAGTGAACAACCAGAAAATGATTATCGGCAAGCGGCCAATGCTTTATTATCAACTTTAGAGCAATCGGTGCCCTGGGCGGATGCCATTGAACAATTGCTCAGACAATTTGATAACAACCGGCAAAAACTCGAACGCCTATTGGCCGACATGCTAGCCCGTCGCGAGCTGTGGTTAAACTTATTAGGCATTGGCCAAGAGCAAGAAGTGATTGAACAACTGCAGCACAATTTGCAGCAAGTGCGCCGAGATGCCATTGAAAAAGTCAAGCAATGTCTCTCGTTTGAACAAGGAAGGCAATTGGTTGAACTCTCTGCGTTTGCCGCCAGTAATCTCCGGCGTGCCGGCCGTGTGCAATCACCCATTGTGCAGTGCCTGGATATCGATTTGCGCAGCGCCGATTTACCCGAGAGCGACGAGCAAGGTGTGGCGGCATGGCAAGGCATTGTCGCTTTACTGCTGACTTACTCGAATCAATGGCGCCGCTCGCTCGATCGGCGCATCGGTTTTCCTACTGGCGAAACCAGTTTGGAAAAAAGTTTATGCAAACAAAAGAAACAAACCTGCCTGCGCTTGATCGAGACGCTGAAAGAAAATGCAGAACTGCGCTCGGCGCTGATGGATATTCGCTACTTACCGGCGACCCAATTTAGCCAAAGCCAGCGACAATTATTATTAGCGCTCACCAAATTGTTACCGGTACTCAGCGCTTATTTGAGCTTGACCTTTAAAGAGCGCAACCACGTCGACTTCAACGAAATCAGTATTAAAGCGCTGATGGCTCTGGGATCATTGGAAAGCGTTTCAGAGCTTAGTCTGAAACTGGATTATCAAATTCAGCATTTATTAGTGGACGAATTCCAAGACACTTCGCCCGCACAAATGACGCTACTGAACCGATTAACCGAAGGCTGGCAAGCGGATGATGGCCGAACGCTCTTCTGTGTGGGCGATGCCATGCAATCCATTTATAGTTTCCGTGGAGCGGAAGTGGGCTTATTCATTCATGCACTCGAAGCCGGACTAGGCCCGCACTTGCCGTTAAAACCGATTCGTTTAACGACGAACTTTCGCTCCCAAGCGGGGATTATCGAGTGGGTTAATAAAATTTTTCAACAGGCTTTCCCATCACAAAGTAATATTTCCGATGGTGCCGTCAAATACAGCCCATCGACGGCGCTACACGATAAACTACCCGGGCGCGCGGTATGGGCACATGGCTTTGGATCAGACACCAGCCGCTTTGATGAAGCGCGAACGGTGCTTGGCATTATCCGAAAAACCAAAATGGATCATCCAGAGCATAGCATCGCGATTTTAGTCAGAAACCGAAATCATGCCTCTCACATTCTACCGCTGTTAAAAGAAGCTGGCATTCGTTATCGAGCGGTTGATCTGGAACCACTGAAGGATAAAAGTGTGATCCAAGATTTAATGGCGCTCACACTGGCGCTCTCTTATCCCGCTGACCGTATCTCATGGCTCTCAATTTTACGAGCACCTTGGTGCGGCTTGAGCCTAGTCGATTTGGAAGCGATTGCCAATGCCAGTGACAAAACGATTATTGAACAACTGCAGTCAGTCTTTGATGCTCAACACACCGCATTATTAGAAAAAATTACTCGTCAAGGGCAAGCGGATTTTTTTACCACGGAAACCACAAACAATAATAGTCGCCTGTTAACGCCCGATGGACAAGCCCGACTAGAGCGCGTCATGCCGATACTGTTAACGGCCTTTGCCAATCAAAAACGTAAACCCTTAAGGCAGTGGATTGAAGGCACTTGGTTGATGTTAGGTGGACCTGCCTGCTCACAATCGTTAGAAGATCAACAAAATGCTCAGTTATTTTTTAATTTATTGGAACAACTCGATACTCAAGGCAGCCTAAGCAATCGCGATGCACTGACGCAGGGCGTCGAGCGTTTATTTGCGGTCAGTGATCCATTAGCTGATGGCTCCTTAAGTATCATGACCATCCATAAAGCCAAGGGCTTAGAATTTGATACTGTGATTGTGCCCTCGCTGCAACGCGCACCCAGAAGACCCGACCCAGAATTATTACGCTGGCGGCAGTTTGTGGACAGCCATGGCGACACTCGCTTAATCATGGCACCCGTCACTGCCAGCGGCCAAAAAAGAGACCCAATTTATCAACACTTAGTGGAGCAAGAAAAGAAACGGCAACTGGCCGAAAACTGTCGCTTGTTGTACGTTGCCTGCACTCGAGCGAAAGCACAACTGCATTTGCTCGCCGAGGTCAAAGTCAATCAAGATCAATCGGTTCAATTGAGAGCGCCCGCTAAAGCCTCCCTCCTGCACTGCATTTGGGACTCATTACAAACTCGTATTCGAGTTAATCTAAAAGAAAATACTGAGGCCTCCCGCTCAAGAGAGCATAAACCCAAATATTTACAGCGGTTAACTCGCAACTGGCAACTGCCTGCGCTACCAGAAGGGCATCTGCTCGACCAATACATTCCCTACTACCAACACAATAACGAGCAAAGCGATACACTTGTAATCAGCCCTGATATTTCCTATGAGCGGCATGTCGGCACCCTCGTGCATCAAGTATTACAACAAATAGCAAAGACCGGACTTAGCCAATGGAGCGAGGATAAAATTCAGCGCGAGCGTTTTCGCTGGCAAATGATTTTACAGTCATTAGGCGTGCAAAAAACTCACCTCAATGAGGCCACCAGCGATACCGTTACCATTATTCATAAAATCATTCATGATCCGAACATTATTTGGATGCTGGGTGAGCACCCCATCAAAAAAACGGAATATCCCGTAACGCTAAAAACCCATCAAGGTTATCAAGCGCTAGCGATTGATTTATTGATTCACGATGGCACCACGGGCTGGGTCATTGATTACAAAACCAGCCAACCGAAAACCGAATCCATTGAAGAGTTTATTGAGACGGAAAAACAACGCTACCAAAAAACAATGAACCTTTATAGAAAGGCCGCTCAGCAACTGCACCCAGGCCCCATTAAAACGGCTCTGTATTTTCCACTCATTGGCGCTTGGGGAATATATGGAACCTCTGAGTGAGAAAATTTCACAAAAACCTCACAATGTACGACTGCGAAGTTTGGTATAGTCACAAATTCTGATGGATAAATAAGAGTCTCAACATGAAACAATTTTTATTACTGTCCTTTCTAGTATTATTCAATATGGCTTATTCAGACGCTCAAAAATGTAAAGATCTGAAGAGCGTCGTGT
>CAXQRU010000176.1:0-29144 GCA_964226685.1 Polaribacter sp.
GAACAGGGATTGGTTCACGTCAAAGGTAAAACCATGGTCGTCTACGGAACCAGGTAAAGACCTAGAAGGGGCCTATGGCCCCTAAATTATGCTGTCCAAGTTGTTCTTTGATCAAGCGTTGTCAGCATAATTTAGGGGCCATAGGCCCCTTCTAGGTCTTTACCTGGTTCCGTAGACGACCATGGTTTTACCTTTGACGTGAACCAATCCCTGTTCTTCCAGGGTTTTAAGCACTCTGCCCACCATTTCTCTTGAGCAGCCAACAATACGTCCAATTTCCTGTCTAGTGATTTTGATTTGCATACCTTCTGGGTGCGTAAGAGCGTCGGGTTCGGAGCAGAGGTCTAGTAAGGTGCGGGCCACACGCCCTGTGACATCTAAAAATGCTAAATCCCCAACTTTGCGAGTGGTGTTACGCAGGCGCTTGGCCATTTGGCTGCCAAGAGCAAAAAGAAATTCGGGGTGCTCCGCACTTAACTCATGAAATTTGCCGTAGCTGATTTCGGCGACTTCACATTCTGTTTTTGCTCTTACCCAGGCACTACGGGGATCATCGTGCTCAAAAAGGCCCATTTCGCCAAAGAAATCGCCATCGTTTAAATAGGCGACAATCATTTCTCTGCCTTCGTCATCCTCGATGAGAACGGTGACTGAACCCTTAATGATATAGTACAGGGAGTCGCTATTATCTCCAGCATAGATCAGTGTACTTTTGGGGGGGTAACGTCTGCGATGGCAGTGACTTAAAAAAGTTTCTAAATTTTTCATTACAGATGAATCAGCCACAAAGGGTGCCTCTTAAATTGGTCAGTGTATGCGTTATTACTAGTACTATAGCAGCAGTTAGCTAAAAACCCTATGCATTATGTCTCAATTGGATGCAGAAAATGGGGTGGTTATCACCCTTTAAGCCAATTTGTGCATAATTTTAAGTATAGCCGCTTCAAGAGCTTAGCTGGCTGTGTTTAAAAATAACTCTTGATTTATTTCGAGCTGCACGTTATTTTTTGAACCATGAGTGCATCGACCTGCCTAGAGTTATTTCTCCTCCTGCCACTGCGCGGCTAACTCTCTTGTATCATTAATTCACAACGATTTCACGAGCCTCCATTGGAGATATAAAAGAGATTATGACGATGAAAGACCAATTGATTATTTTTGATACCACCTTGCGCGATGGCGAGCAAAGTCCCGGCGCGTCCATGACTCTAGTTGAAAAGGTGCGCATTGCAAAAATGCTGGAAAAAATGCGAGTGGACGTCATTGAGGCGGGTTTTGCTGTGGCTAGTCAAGGGGATTTTGAAGCGGTCCAAGCGGTGGCTAGTGCGGTGAAAGAATCTACTATTTGTAGTTTGTCGAGAGCCATTATAAAAGATATAGATCGCGCCTATGAGGCAATTGCCCATGCTAATCGAAAACGTATTCATACTTTTATCGCGACTTCACCCATTCATATGAAATACAAGCTGCAGATGGCGCCAGATAAAGTCTTGGAGCAAGCAGTTGCGGCGGTCAAGCATGCTCGAAATTTGACGGATGATGTCGAGTTCTCATTGGAGGACGGCAGTCGTTCAGAATTTGATTTTATGTGTCGTATTATTGAGGCGGTGATTGACGCTGGTGCGTCGACGATCAATATTCCAGATACAGTCGGTTATGGTGTTCCTGATGAGTATGGCGCCATGTTTGGGCGAGTCATTGACCGTGTGGGTAATGCAGATAAGGCTATATTTTCCACACACTGCCACAATGATTTGGGGTTGGCGGTGGCGAACTCGCTGTCGGCTGTTATGCATGGTGCTCGTCAGATTGAATGTACAATCAATGGTTTGGGGGAGCGTGCTGGTAATGCGGCTTTGGAAGAGGTGGTGATGGCTGTGCGCACCCGACAGGATATTTTGCCTGTGGAAACTGGCATTCGAACCGAGCACATTGTGCCTACATCACGCTTAGTTTCAAGTATTACAGGTTTTCCTGTTCAACCCAATAAAGCCATAGTTGGCGCCAATGCTTTCGCTCATGAATCGGGTATTCACCAGGATGGCATCCTAAAACATAGGGAGACCTATGAAATTATGCGGGCCGAAGATGTAGGCTGGAATACCAATAGATTAGTCTTGGGTAAACACTCAGGGCGGGCTGCGGTCAAAGCGCGTTTTGATGAGCTAGATATTGCTTTTGAGTCGCAAGAGCTTTTCAATGAAGTCTTTGAGCGCTTCAAATTATTAGCCGATAAAAAGCACGAAATTTTTGATGAGGACCTACAAGCTTTGGTGAATCAAAAAGTCAAAATAGCCGAAGCTGTGTATCAATTTCAGAGTTTGGGGGTTGTCAGCAAAACCAATCAAATTCCAGAGGCGTCTATTTGTTTGCTGGTTCGAGGTGAGCAGCAGGTGGCTACGGCTAACGGCAGTGGCCCCGTTGATGCCACTTTTAAGGCTATTGAAAAAATTGCTCAAAGTGGAGCTGAGTTGAAGTTGTACTCTGTGAATGCGATTACTGAAGGAACTGAGGCTCAAGCCGATGTTACGGTTCGTTTGGAGCTTGGCGGTGTGCTTGTGAACGGAGTAGGCGCTGACATTGATGTGATTGCTGCTTCCGCGAGAGCCTACGTTCATGCATTGAATTTGCTTGCTCAGGGATATCGAGCGCACCCTCAGCACGAGGGTGTGTAAATGAGAGCAGCGCTGAACAGTCATCAAATCTTGAGGCAATTAGGTGTTGATTGCTATGTTGCAAGGCGTTCTTTGTTGGGTGCCAAGACATCCCCTTTGATTGAATTGCCAGTTAGGCCTGTGAAGATAGATCAGCAATTGAGCGAGTTTACCGTTGCTGAGTTGTTTGGTGCACCTGATCCAGTCAAAGCAATAGCAGCTCCTGAGGTTGTTCCAAGCCCTGTCGAATCGTTTACTGTTAGGCTTCATGCATGGAGGGTGAACCATTACTTATTGATCAATACCGTTGAGAAAGGCGAAGCGTTTCCAACTGACCGTTTGTTGATGAATATATTAATGGCACTTAAGCATCCCGTTGCGCAGCTGCCGCCAGCGGATACACTCAAGTGGCCCATGGTTAAAGCGAGTCATAACAAAGTGGTAAATCCTAAACAACAAGCCTCGGATATGGTTCAAGCTTATATTGTTGCTCATGCTGAACGCGAGCCTTTAAAAGCTGTTATTACGATGGGTGACGCTGCGCTTCAGTTGGTGGTTGGGAATGATGATCATGCGATTTATCAGCATTCAAAGCTTGGTCAGCTTACCGTTTGTGCTATTGATAGTCTTCATGATTTGTTGAAGAATCCTGAGAGAAAGTCAAAAGCTTGGGCTTGTTTGAAGTTGTTATTGGGTTAGATCGTTGGAAAGTACAATTCGTCCCATGACACTTGATGATGTCGACTCTGTTTTAATGATGGATAAAGCATCACACCGTCATCCTTGGTCTCGAGAACAATATTTGTCCAGTGTGCAAGGTCGGCATTTGACCTGGGTTGCTCAAAAGGCTAATCGAGTTGTCGCTGTTTTAGTGGCATCTTACGTGGTAGATGAAGCTGAGGTGTTGATGTTGACAGTTCATCCTGATTATCGTCGTCAGGGTATAGCAGTTGATTTATTGGATCATCTTGTTGTTACTACTGGCTGTAAGCATTTGTTTTTAGAGGTCAGAAGCTCTAATCAGTCAGCCATTGAATGTTATCAGTATTATGGGTTATCGGAGGTGGGAGTGCGTCCACATTACTATGCTGATGGTGAAGATGCCATGATTATGGCCAGAACCATTGCTTGAAAAGAAAGCATATAGCATTTTTTATAGCCATTCATTATGGTTATAGTGCAGGACATTAAGGTTTAAAACCCTGACAAACAAGAGTATGATACGCGCCTTTTCAACCTCCCAAAGGTGCATTTATGACCCCTAAAACCTTAATGACCAGTCTTTTGCTTTTATTGGGGCTTCCCTCAATAGCATTGGCTAGTTCTGGACAAGAAACCATAGCCTTGGTGAGTTTGACGGATCATCTTGCCGGATTTTTAGCGATAGGCGTCTTCGTGGTTGCCTACACTGCCGTTATTTTCGAAGAGCAAATTCATCTCAGTAAATCCAAGCCTGTGTTGTTGGCGGCGGGATTGATATGGTTGTTTATCGCTATTGCCTACAGCGGGTTGGATCAAAGTCAATTTTCTTCAGAACAAATTCATGACTCTCTAACTAACGGTATTCGTCACAACTTCCTTGAGTATGCTGAATTGTTTTTCTTCCTGTTGGTGGCAATGACCTACATTAATGCCATGCTGGAGAGAGGTGTGTTCGACGCGTTACGTTATTGGTTAGTTCAAAAAGGCTTTAGTTATAGACAGCTTTTTTGGATGACGGGCTTTTTGGCGTTTTTTATATCGCCTGTGGCAGATAACCTCACTACGGCTCTTATCATGTGTGCGGTTGTGATGGCTGTAGGTCGTGATCAAGCAAGCTTTGTGTCGCTTGCCTGTATCAATATTGTTGTTGCGGCCAATGCTGGTGGAGCTTTTAGCCCGTTTGGAGATATCACCACATTAATGGTGTGGATGGCTAAAAAGGTCGATTTTTCCGAGTTTTTCGTCCTGTTTTTGCCCTCGTTGGTTAACTTTGTGATCCCCGCATTTGTGATGCAGTTTGCTTTGCCAAAAGGTACTCCGAGTGTTCCTAAAGGAGAGGTCTTAGAAATTAAATATGGCGGAATTACTATAGTAGTCATGTTTTTGATGACAGTAGTTACGGCAATCTGTTTTCATAACTTTTTCCACTTGCCGCCAGTGTATGGAATGATGGCGGGTCTTGCCTATTTGAAGTTCTATGGTTATTACCTTCGTTGTAAATCCATAGCGTTCACCCGTACTACCGAAAACCCTCCAGGGGGTGCGGACGATCCTTACGATTTCGATGTTTTCAAGAAAATTGCGGGTGCAGAGTGGGATACATTATTTTTCTTCTATGGCGTGATTTTGGCTGTTGGTGGTTTGGGTTTTATAGGCTACCTAGGTTATGTTTCAGAAATTATGTATGCCACTAAAGAGGACTACAATCAGGCTAATATTTTGGTGGGTATACTCTCGGCTATTGTCGATAACATTCCTGTGATGTTCGCTGTGTTGAAAATGGATCCAGTACATATGACGCATTTCGACTGGCTATTAGTCACTTTGACTGCTGGTGTTGGCGGAAGTATGTTGTCGATTGGTTCAGCCGCAGGGGTGGCTTTGATGGGGCAAGCAAGGGGTCAGTACACATTCTTTAGTCACTTAAAGTGGACGCCAGTGATTGCGTTGGGTTATGCAGCCAGTATTTGGGTGCATTTCATGTTGAACTCCTCGCTGGGAGCCCATTAATTGCGTAAAAAAGACTTGATGGGCGTATAACTATTCGTTAATATGCCCCACCAATTGGCGATGTGATGGAATTGGTAGACATGAGTGATTCAAAATCACTTGCCGTAAGGCGTGGCGGTTCGAGTCCGCCCATCGCTACCACTATTTAAAACAGCAACTTCGGTTGCTGTTTTTTTTTGTGTTTGCTGTGTTTAAGATTTTTTAAAGATGCTCAATAGCCCTTTGGGGTTCTTGCTGTCCAAAATGATTAGCGCAAGGGCGGATAGCCAAGCTGTACAAGCGGTGATAAAAAGTCTGCCGTCATCATCACCAATAAGTGTGCCATTGGCGTCGTGTAGGGCAATCTTTATTCCTAAGGGCGTTGCTAAATGAAAAAATATAGCCCCGGTCATGATTCCGAGAGACATCCAGGCGCCAAGCCCGTGAAGCTTTTGCAGTAGGGGTTTGGCCAATATTGCTCCTAAAAGCAAAAAAATGGATGCGATGAGTTCGGCCACACCTATAATATAGCCGCCATAGCTTCCAAACCAGGCAAAGCCCTCGCCTGCCCAATCTGCAATTTTGTTGAAGATATCCTGTGTGTTGGGGTGGTTGCTAAATTTGAAAAACAGTGAGGGAATAAATACAGCGCAGCTGACCCAGACAGAAAGTGTAATTTTTACTATTTTTTTCATGATGCTCCTGTATTTTTATGTTGGTATGAGATTCAGACAGCGTGTTTGCTAACGGAGTTCCCAAGTTTGTTGGATTAAATTTATAAGGTTGTGGGGATTGATAAGTCGCCGATTTTGATATATCATCCGGCTCCCATTAAACAGTGCAAGTTCTACTAAAGCGCCCCAACGTGCGCTACTTCGTACTGTCCATGTATTGGAGCAATCGTTATGTATGCAGTAATCAAGAGTGGTGGTAAGCAGCATCGAGTGGTGGTTGGTGAGACCCTTAAGCTCGAAAAAATTGAAGCGGCAACCGGTGATTCAATTCAGTTTGATGAAGTGTTGTTGTTGGCAGAAGAAGATAATGTAACCATTGGTACCCCAGTTGTTGCTGGCGCTGTGGTTAAAGCGGACGTGGTAAGCCATGGTCGTGCAGATAAAGTGAAGATCATTAAGTTTCGTCGTCGCAAGCACTCGATGAAGCGTCAAGGGCACCGTCAGTGGTACACTGAGGTTAAAATTACTGATATTTTAGCGGCTAGCAAGTAGTCGTCTTTGAACTGATTTAGAGGAGTAATTGCAATGGCTCATAAGAAAGCAGGTGGTAGTACCAGAAACGGTCGCGATTCCGAGAGTAAACGCCTTGGTGTTAAGCGTTTCGGTGGTCAGCAAGTACTGGCTGGTAACATCCTAGTTCGTCAGCGTGGCACACGTTTTCATGCTGGTGACAACGTTGGTATTGGTAAAGATCATACCTTGTATGCCAAAGCAGATGGCGTTGTCAAATTTGAAGTAAAGGGTGTAAAAAATAGAAAATATGTCAGCATCGTAGCTGCATAATTCACCCAATATTTTTACACTTGAAAGCCCTGCTGTTAGTGACGGTAGGGCTTTTTTGTTTTAGGACGGGCTTATTTAGAGAGGTTAAGCCATGAAGTTTGTCGATGAGGCAACGATTACTGTTCATGCTGGTAATGGGGGTAATGGTTGTTTAAGCTTTCGCCGCGAAAAATTTATCGCCAAAGGTGGGCCTGATGGTGGTGATGGTGGTGATGGTGGGAGTGTGTATTTAGAAGGTAGTGACGACCTCAATACCTTGATTGATTATCGTTACCAGCCGCGCTATCGAGCAAAAAATGGTGAGTCAGGGCGTGGTTCGAATTGCAGAGGGGCTAAAGGTGAGGATTTGGTCCTTGCTGTGCCAGTTGGAACTTCAGTTTACAATGCAGAAACCAATGAGTTGGTGGGCGATATCACGGAGGATGGTCAGCGTTTATTGGTAGCCCAAGGCGGTTTTCATGGTTTGGGCAATACTCGCTTTAAGTCTAGTATCAATAGAGCGCCCCGTCAGACCACAGAGGGCTCGGAAGGAGAGTCTTTTCAGCTGAAACTTGAGCTCAATGTGTTAGCCGATGTTGGGTTGTTAGGCTTGCCTAATGCGGGTAAGTCAACCTTTATTAGAGCGGTGTCGGCAGCAAAGCCCAAGGTTGCAGACTATCCCTTTACTACACTGGTGCCAAATTTGGGTGTGGTTCAAATCGCGCGCTATCAAAGCTTCGTGATTGCCGATATCCCAGGTTTGATACCCGGTGCATCTGAAGGGGCAGGGCTTGGGGTGCGTTTTTTGAAGCATTTGACACGTTGTCGAGTCATGTTGCACTTAGTGGATTGTCGGCCGATTGATGGCTCGGATCCTGCTGAAAATGCTCGTGCAATATTGTCCGAGTTGCAGCAGTTTAGCCCAACGCTGGCCTCTAGGGATGTGTGGTTGGTCCTCAATAAAATTGATTTATTGCCAGAGGGCGAGCGAGACTCTGTGCGAGATGAGATAGTGGCAAACCTTGATTGGCAGGGGCCTGTTTATACTATTTCGGCGGCCAGTCAATGGGGGTTGGAGCCATTAATCAATGATTTGTATCGGCTTATTGAGTCATTTGCATTGGCTGAAAAAGAAGATCCAGAGTTGGCTGATAAAGAGTTAAAAACTGTGCATGCTATGCAAGCTGAGGCGAGAGAGCGGATTGAGGCTGTGAGAGCCGTTCATAGGGCGCGTCGTCGAGGTGAAGATGGTGACGGCGATGACGATGATGATCACGATGTTGAAATTGAGTACGTGCGTGAGTAAAGGCGATGTCTAGAGAATCTGTGAAGCGGTCAAAACGCTGGGTTGTAAAGTTGGGCAGCGCCTTGCTGACAGCAAATGGTAAGGGGCTAGATGTTCCGGCGATTGATCGCTGGGTTTCTCAAATAACGCAGCTTAATCGGGCGGGAGTCGAAGTAGTGTTGGTATCTTCCGGTGCGGTTGCGGCTGGAATGGCTCGATTAGACTGGAGTGTGAGGCCCAGTACCATTCATGAATTGCAGGCCGCCGCCGCTATTGGTCAAATGAGATTGGTGCAAACCTATGAGCAAGCGTTTGCTAAACACGGGCTTCATACGGCGCAAATTTTGTTGGATCACGATGATCTTTCTGATAGGCAGCGTTATCTTAATGCACGTTCCACATTGAAGACTTTGTTAGGCCTTAATGTGGTGCCGGTCGTTAATGAAAATGATACCGTGGTGACCGATGAGATTCGATTTGGTGACAATGATTCATTGGCGGCTTTGGTGGCCAATTTGATAGAGGCGGATCACCTCGTTATTTTGACGGATCAGTTGGGTATGTACAGTGCTGATCCCCGTTCTAACCCTGATGCCCAATTGGTTGATGGCTTGAGCGCGAATGATGAGTCCTTGTTATCGATGGCTTCAGGGGGAGGGCCTCTTGGTCGGGGGGGGATGTCGACCAAAGTGCGTGCTGCTCGGATAGCGGCGCGTTCAGGTGCGCACACTTTGATAGTGGGGGGTGCTATTGAGGATGTTTTGCTTAAGTTTTATCGTGGTGACAATATAGGTAGTTTGCTGCTTGCTGATGATCCTCCAAGGGCTGCTAGAAAGCGCTGGTTGGCTGGGCATTTGCAGGCCAGGGGAGAGCTGATTTTGGATGATGGTGCGGTCAAGGTGCTATTGTCTTCTGGTAAGAGCCTGCTTCCCGTTGGGGTTAAGGCTGTTTCGGGTGCTTTCAATCGGGGCGATATGGTCATTTGCCGGGACTTGGCGGGTAAAGAGGTGGCTCGTGGTTTGGTTAACTATAGTGCCTTCGAAACAAAAAAAATATTAGGTAAGCCAAGTGCTTCCATTGAGGCGCTGTTGGGTTATAAAGATGAGGATGAGCTGATTCATCGCGATAATTTGGTATTGAGTGAGTAACCATTTATGTTAAAGCCACATATTACAGCCATGTCTGCCTACAAGCCTCCATTGGAAGGCAGGAATCACAAGAAAGATATTTTGCTTGATTTCAATGAGCGCACAGAGCCGGTTGCAGAGTCTTTAAAGGCGGTACTGGTTGATTTTATTACTCAGAATGATCGCTTGCACTTATATCCTGCCTACGAAAGTGTGGTCTCTGAATTGGCGGCCTATACAGGGTTGTCGGATGATCAGGTAATGATAACTAACGGTTCTGATCAGGGGATTGATTTGGTGTTTCGCTCGGTAGCGCGCACGCAAGCTCCTGAGGCGATCATCCCGGGGCCATCGTTTGCGATGTACCATCAGTGTGCTTTGGTTGAGGCAATGAAGATTGTTGAGCCTTTCTATACCAGGGAAGAGGGGTACCCTGTTGCCGAGGTCTTGGCAGCAATCAACGATAACACCGCGATCATAGTGGTTGCCAACCCAAATAATCCTTGCGGTACCATTGTGCAGCCTGAGGTGATTGCAGAAATTGCCAGGGCTGCACCAAAGGCCGCTATCTTGGTTGATGAATGCTACTTTGAATACAGCCGTATTACGGCCATTGGTTTGATTGAAGAGTTTGATAACATCTTTGTGACTCGAACCTTTTCAAAAACCTGGGGATTGCCATCATTGCGCTTTGGGTACTTGATGTCCAGTCCCAATAATATTTCTGCGCTGATCAATGTGCGAGGGCCATATGATATCAATCAGTTAGCGGTTGTGGCAGCTTCTGCGGCATTGGCTCAGCCTGAGTATACTCTGTCTTATGTTGATGATGTAATGAATTCAGCAAAGCCCAGGTTGGAATCTTGGTTGGATGCCAACAAGGTAGTGTTTTGGCCGAGTCGTGCAAACTACTTGTGGGTGTTTGTGGCTAACCCTGAGGCGCTAAATGCTTATTTGATGGAGAAAAATATTCGTGTTCGACCGAAGGCTTATAAAGGTCAAATGGGTTTGAGGATAACCATTGGTACTAGCCAGCAGGTCGACTATTTGATTGAGTCTTTAGAGGGATATTTGGCGGGGGGTCAAAAAATATAGCCCGGTAAACCGGGCTATCTAATAACATTAAGCGGCTAGTTGCTTAATTTGCGCGCTTAAGCGACTCTTGTGTCTCGCAGCTTTGTTCTTGTGCATAATGCCTTTGTTGGCCATGCGGTCGATCACTGGAACTGCTTTATCAAAAGCAGCTTTTGCTTCTTCTGCACTGCCAGACTCAATAGCAGCAACAACTTTTTTAATGTAGGTGCGAACCATTGATCGTAAGCTCGCGTTGTGTTTACGTGACTTCTCGCTTTGGATAGCACGTTTTTTAGCCTGAGGAGAGTTGGCCACTGAAAACTCCTAAATGTTAGTGATAAATAGTTCGACTCTCTCGAGCCGCAATTAAAGGTCGCGAAGCATACATCTATATGGTTGTTTTGTCAATGCTATATGCAACCGTCATTTGCTATATGAAGGTCACATCGTGTTTGCTTGTGTACTCATGTTCTTTGGGGCTAATGGTTAGATCATCCGCATTGACTTTGTTGAAAAGTGATTCATGAGGGTTTCTTTTTCTTTCAACAAGGCTAGCGCTTCTTGGTTGAAAAAGTGGATTAAACTCCTTTTCTATACAACACTGAGCTCCCATATCCATTAGGATGGTGCGATATCTTTGTGCGTGCTCGTAGTTAAGCCCTTTTTTTAGTGTTACCACTTTGCCTGAGAATAATCTTCTCAATGCATTTGTGTCACGCAGATTGAAAGCCGCAGCAAATCGCTTTGCCACTTTGCTTTTATCTTGATCAGGAAGTACTTCCCCCGAAAAAACAACTCTGAAAGTTTCCATTTTTACCTTTTACTCTCTCTATATGACGCCGTTGTGTTGCTACAACATGACATTTTCGAGATGATATCGCCCCCCCTAAGGAGTTTGCAATCACCCTTTTTGTATTAGTGCTTAATCAAAGTTATCGTTTTCAGGCGATTCTAACCAAAACGCCCGTGAAGTAAATCACTTTTTTATGTTTTTTTAGAATAATTTGCTATATGTTCATTGTTTTTGGTTATTAAGCCACAGGCTTTGGTAAGGGCCTATGTTAATCTCATTGTGTGTGAATACCTGCCCGGAGATCAAATCATAGGCGGTTTCCATGGCAAGGTTGATGTCGGATAGTAGAAGAAGGTCGGGCTTGTCGGCGATATTGTAAATGCACAAAATAATTTGTCGACGGTCAAGGCTTTGGCGCCAATAGGCAAAGATTGAGTCCTTGAGTTGTAATACGTACTGATTTGCGTTGGGGTGAAAGGCTTTTTGTTGCTTGCGAATGGTGATTAAATTTTTTATTTGATTCAATACATTATGGTGGTGTGATTCCTTATCTTCTAGGTGTTCAACCAGTTTTTTGTAGTGCCATTGATGTCGATTGATGGCTCGGTTATGGCCCTCATGTTCAACACGATTGTAGTCATTTTCGGTGCCCAACAAGCTATGAATGTAGAAGGCCGGGATGCCTTGTAGGCCCAGCATGATGGCGTGAGCGCAGACAAAGCGTGAAATTTGCCATTGGTCGGTACCGGCAGTGGTTCCTTTGAGAGCATCAAAAAGAGCGATGTTCATTTCGTAAGCTTTGGCGGTACCATTGTCATCGACGGCTCGCCAGGATATTTGGCCACCAAAACTTTCGATTGTAGTGATCAATTGATGCAGTTCTTCGTCATCAAGTAATCCCTCGGCAGGCCTTAAGCCAATGCCATCATGAGAGGCGATAAAATTAAGGTAGGTCGTACCATCTTGGGCCGTAGGCATTTCACTAAGCCAGTGCCTTAGGTGTTTGCAGTTGCCGGTTATCAAGCTGTTGAGTAACAGGGGAGGTAGTGAAAAATTGTAGATGCAGTGAGCTTCGTTAGCGTTGCCAAAGTAAGTGAGATTTTCATGGTTGGGAACATTGGTCTCTGTAATGATAATGGCATCGGGTTGGGCGTGCTCGATGAGTGTTCTCAATAAGCGGACAATTTCGTGAGCTTGTGGCAAGTTGATGCATCGAGTGCCGCTTTCCTTCCAAATAAAGGCCACGGCATCAAACCGAAAAATCTTGACTCCTCTATCCAGGTAAAACCTTATGATATCCACCATCTCTCCAAGTACTTTGGGATTGTTAAAGTTTAAATCTACTTGATGGTGACTGAAGGTGCACCATACCTGCTCAACCCCTTCAGTGGTTTTTGTAATTCGCAGGAGTGGTGAGGTGCGAGGTCTGACCACTTGGCGGGTATCAAATTGATCGTCAACCGTAAAAAAGTAGTCTTTGCCTGGTGATTGGTTTTCTTGAAAGTTCAAAAACCACTGGCTCTGGTTGGAGCAGTGGTTGAGTACCAAATCACTCATGAGCCGGAAGTCTCGGCTGATGCGTTCAATATCAGCCCAGGTTCCGAGTGCTGGATTGACAGCTTTGTAGTCGATGACTGAAAAACCATCATCGGCGCAGTAAGGGAAAAACGGTAAGATATGGACGGTATTAATGACGCCGTAAAGGTATTCATACAAAAAGTGATGCAGTGTTTGTAGGGGATTTAGGTGTTCATGAATAATGGATGAGCCATAGGTGATGACAGCAATATCCTGTTCGCTCCAGTGATTATAATGAGTTAATGCACTAAACGAGCATTCATCTAATCTCATTAAGCGAATAAATTTGTCGGTTAAATACTGGTTGTCATGATTTGGATAAATCTGAGTTAAATGGTGCTTTACTTTATCTTTTAATTGCTGCAAATTTCTATTAGGCATGACTAAATTCTTTGTAATCTTCATCAACGGCATTTTTGATTCGATCAAAAATATTGGGCACCGCACTGGCGACTCGATTCCAGCAGGGAATAAATGGATATTCTAATGGTTTATTCAAAAATGCTTCACTGGCTTTCATTATGTTTTCTGAAAATAACTCGACGGTTGATTCCTCTTTATGTACATCATAGTCCAAACCGTTAACAATTGAGTCGTTTTTGTAGCTTTCGACAAAATCTAAGGCGATGCGAAAGTAAGTCGCTTTAATGGTTCGAAAGGTTTCCGTTGACATGACTTCTCCCTGAGTGGCCAGCTTTCGAAATATGGCTTTGGTAATGTCGATAGACATTTTGGATAAGCCACCACTATCGTCATCAAACGAAACGTTTTGGTGTTTATGATCATAGTTGTCGGCAATATCAACTTGGCAGAGTCGTTGATTTGAGTAGTTCCTATAGACTTCTGACAGTACGCCAATTTCCAAGCCCCAGTCACTGGGAATGCGAATGGCTGAGATCACATCGCGCCGGAAGGAAAATTCTCCGGCAAGTGCATAACGAAAACTGTCTAAGTAATCTAAGTATCGCGATGCGCCTAAAACACGTTTTAATGAGCGAATGAGCGGGGTGACTAATAATCTGGCTACGCGGCCATTAATTTTGTTATCGGCCACCCGTGCATAGTAACCTTTGCAAAATTCGTAGTTGAATTTAGGGTTGGCGATGGGATAAATCAATCTGGCTAACATGGAGCGATTGTAAGTCACAATATCGCAATCGTGAAGAGCGATAGCTTCGGATTTGTTTGAGGCAAAAATATAGCCTAGGCAATACCACACATTGCGTCCTTTGCCCATCTCTTGGGGAGCTAATTTCTTTTCTCTGAGTTCGTCATCAATGGCTTTAAGTCTAGGGCCGTCATTCCAAAGTACTCGATGGTGTTGCGGAAGCGCTTTGAAAAATTTGAGTGCATGTCGAAATTGAGATTCGTCAGCACGGTCTAGCCCTATGACAATTTCAGATAAGTAGGGTACCTGTTTGAGGTGGTCGATAATATTGGGGAAAGCGTCGCCTTCCAGCTCAGAGTATAAACTTGGGAGTAATAATGACATAGGTCTATGTTTTGAAAAGTGTACTAGTTCTTGTTCTATATCCTCTAGTGGTCGATTGCCTAGCGAGTGTATGGTGGTAATGATCCCGTTTTGATAAAAATCACCCATGGTGGTTACCCGTTATAAAGTGTTGAATGGCTTCGGCCCAACCGGCAGGGCCTGTAAGTGTTGATTGGTAGCTGCGATTGATTGCTGGCGGTGTGCTGGCAGGGTTTTTAATAATGGCCGCGACATCACATTGTTCTAGCATGGCTTTATCATTTTGACTGTCTCCAAGTCCTAAGGTTTTTACTGGCGTATCCCATTTTTTTTGGTAGTGTTCTTTTATGATGGTACTTGCTATGCCTTTATCGGTAGCGCCTAATAAATGCATAAAGCGTCCGCCTATCAGTATATGAATGTCTAATGTTTTGAGTAGGCTAATAAATAATTGTTTGTCGGTTTCTGATCCTTTCCATAAAATAGGTTCACTGTATTGGCGCTTGTTGGCTTTTTTGGCTTGTAATAAGTCAAGGCCAGTCATTAGTGCGATTTCTTCATTTGAACAATCGTAAAAACCTCGAAATTTTGACTTCAGTTGTTCTGGAAGTGTGTTTAATTTTTCTAATATGGTGGAGCGATGCTCACCTAGAACGATTTGTTCGTGATCATAGATGATGGCCGAACCATTCTCGACAATGCAGGGGGTATCTAATCCCATCGATTGTTTAATGTCAGAGATCTCGGCGTAGGTTTTGCTGCTATTAATGATAACGGGAATATCGAGTTGAGCTAGTAGAGATAGGGTGGCTTTAGCGGGGGAAAAGTCATAGCTATGATGATCCAACAACGTGCCATCTAAATCGGTAATTATCAGCCAGCAAAAGTTATTTTCGATCATGTCTAATAATCTTGTGTTGTGAGTTTAAGTGAAATACGTGGTTTGCTATTTTGGGTGTTTCTCTTAGCATATGCTCAGTTAAGCGTTGATAGTGAGCAATAAAATGTTCAAGCTCTTCGCAGCTCATTGGGGAATACTGCTTGGTTTTCAGTGATAACTGTTTTTCTTGCTGAGCGCGCCATTCTTTCACACATTCAAAGCTGGGTGCTTTTAGCATGATGAGTTGTTCGATTTGTTTAAATACTTGCTGGTAGTGTTCAATGGAGGCATTGACGAAGCTACGCCATTGCCCGTTAGCATCTTCTGTTTTTTCAAGCTGATTGATGGGTTCTGATAGTGCGATTTGATCTTGGGGTGTAACGCCCACGCACCAGCCTTCAAGAATGATGATGTCGACCGGGGTGTCAATGCGTGTGAGTTGGTTTTCAGTGGCCCGATCATCAGTCGCTTTATCAAAGCGGCATATTGTGTGTTGGCCAGATGTTGTTAATTGCTTCAGAGTGTTTTCAAGTAGCGCAATATCGTGAGTGCCCGGTACTCCTCTCGTGGTCAGTAGAGGATGAATCTTTTCGCCAAGCTTGGCTCGCTCCGCTTTCGTTAAATAAAAATCATCAATCGATAGATTGGCGACGCGTTTGTCATAGCGTTCTGTCAATATCCGCTCAAGCAGTGCGGCAAGTGTTGACTTGCCGCTTCCCTGGCAGCCGTTGATGCCGATCATGAGCGTGTTGTTGGTTTCTAAAGCGATAGCCTCAACAAGGGGTAAAAAATACTGGGAAGCCATTGCTTGATAGTGAGCTGGCAGTTGTTGTTCTAGACAAAATTGACGGATTGATTGGTTTTCGGCGTGAGTGAGTTTGCTCGGTTGGCCCAAGGAAGGTGGATATTTGTCAGGGTGTTTGTTTTTGATAAAAAGCCCCGCTGTCGCCGGTTGATCAGAGGTTTCTATTGCTTAGCTAGCAATAACCGTGCTGGGTTTTTCTTCTTCCGCTGGTGGAGTTTATCGAATTTTTGCACTAATAGGGTGCCATTTTGATGGCGGGCGTTCTATTTTGGTGTTTTTATTCTTGGTTGGCGTGGAGTAGTAACTTTTTGTGCTATCCAGTAAACTCGCCTTTTTTCTCCAGCTAGGTGCGTTGTGTCCAAAGCCCAAAAAAGAAATTTGCTTCGATCTGGTGTTATTGTCAGTGCCATGACTATGTTATCTCGAATCTTAGGTTTGCTTCGAGATGTGGTACTTTCTCGCTTTATTGGTGCGGGCAGTAGCGCCGATGCATTTTTCATTGTATTTAAAATCCCCAACTTTCTTCGTCGTCTGTTTGCAGAGGGAGCGTTTGCGCAAGCCTTTGTGCCGGTGCTATCTGAGTATCGTGAGAAAGGGGGGTATGAGGCTGTCAAAGCATTGGTTGACAGAGTGACGGGCTGTTTAGGCTTAGTTTTGACCTTGATCACCGTATTGGCCATTGTGGGTTCACCTATATTGGTTACGATTTTTGCGCCCGGCTTTCGAGGTGATGCTCAGCAATTTGAACTCGCTCAAGAGATGTTGCGACTCACATTTCCCTATCTCTTACTGATTTCTCTAACTGGCTTAGCAGGGGCGATTCTCAATAGTTATGATCGTTTTGCTATTCCAGCAGTAACCCCCGTATTTCTTAATGTTTGTTTGATTGTTTCCGCGATTTACCTGAGTCCCTATTTTGAAGTGCCAGCCATGGCGCTAGCTTGGGGGGTATTGGTGGCGGGTTTTGTGCAATTGGCATTTCAGCTGCCTTTTTTGGGGCAGTTGCGTTTGTTGCCTGCTCCTAAAGTCGACTGGCATTATCCAGGAGTTAAGAAGATTTTGACCTTGATGGGGCCAGCCATTTTTGGGGTCTCAGTCGCTCAAATTAATTTGTTGCTCGATAGCGTGATCGCTTCATTTTTGCAAAAAGGCAGTATTTCTTGGTTGTACTTCTCAGATCGTTTGGTGGAGTTGCCATTAGGGGTCTTTGGAATTGCTATTGCGACCATTATCTTGCCCAATTTGAGCCGGCAGCATACCAGTAGT
The DNA here is from genome assembly GCA_964226685.1 of Polaribacter sp. Taxonomy (GTDB): domain Bacteria; phylum Pseudomonadota; class Gammaproteobacteria; order Pseudomonadales; family Cellvibrionaceae; genus CAXQRU01. The sequence continues at coordinate 17,121 of CAXQRU010000176.1, forward strand.
GACAATGAGAGTTTTAATGGCATGTTGAATTGGGGCTTGAGGCTGGTCATGTTGATCGGCATTCCCGCCGCCTTGGCTTTGTTCATCTTGGCTACCCCGATTTTGTCGACTTTATTTTTATCTGAGCGCTTTGATCAAGGTGATGTGTTCATGGCGACGGCCAGTTTGCGAGCTTATACCCTGGGTTTATTAGCCTTTATGTTGGTTAAAGTATTGGCTCCAGGTTATTTTTCTAGACAAGATATGAAAACACCCGTGCGAATAGGCATTATTGCGATGGTTGCCAATATGGGGTTTAACCTAGCTTTTGTTTTGCCTCTGCATTTTATTTGGAATATGGGTCATGTTGGGCTGGCATTGGCAACATCGGTTTCCTCGTTTTTAAACGCGTACCTACTGTATCGTGGCTTGCGAGCAAGTGGCACATTTAGCCCAACTAAAGGTTGGGCAAAGTTTGTATTGCAGTTGTTGTTGGCGAATGTGGCGATGGCTGTGTGCTTGCTGGCTTTGATGGGCTTTTGGTCAGAATGGTTTGAGCAAGCCCGCAAAATATCCATGATTAAGCTGGGCGTGATGTGTGGCTCAGGTGCGGCCGTTTATCTGTTGGTGTTAGCTTTGAGCGGGCTACGTTTGGGGCATTTGAGGCATAAAAGTTCTTGAGTTTTGGTTTTTGTTGGCTATCTTGCGGCTATTCCAGTAATAACACATGCCACCAATCCTTGGTGCTGGAAGGGCGTAAGCTTGGGTATGAACACCTTGGGTGTATCTGGGTTCAGTCAGTTTAGTCAGCTAAAAATCACTATTCCCTCGCTTTGCATTCTTCATAAGACCTACCATAGCCAGCTATAGCTGGGTAAGTTATACTGCTGCGCCTTTAGAGCGTGAGTATCCGTTTTTGCCAGAATTTATCCGGGGTTTGCACAATATTAAGTCTCGTCATCACGGTAATGTGGTGACCATTGGTGCCTTTGATGGTCTTCATCGAGGGCATCAGGCGATTATTCGCCAATTGAGGCAAGAAAGTGAGCGTCTCCAATTACCCTCAATGGTGGTGATTTTTGAGCCGCAACCCAATGAATTCTTTATTCCTGAGCAAGCGCCAGCCAGATTGATGCGTTTGGGTGAAAAAGTCAGTGGTTTACAGGCCTTAGGGGTTGATAGGGTGCTCTGTTTATCGTTTAATCGCTCTCTTAGGCAATTGTCGGCCGATCAGTTCATCGAACAGGTGTTGGAGCAGGCCATTGGTACCCAATTTTTAGTGGTTGGGGACGATTTTCGCTTTGGGTGCAATCGCGAAGGTGATTATAAGCGATTGCAGCAAGCAGCGTTTCCAGTGGTGGATACCCCTTCCGTTTTAATAGATGGTCAGCGTATTAGTAGCACTTGGGTACGCGAGGCTTTGGGTAGAGCGGATTTTGAGCAGGCTGAAGTGCTTTTAGGTCGACCCTATAGCATCAGTGGCAAGGTGATTCCTGGGCAACAGATAGGGCAAACGATCGGAATACCTACGGCCAACATTAGGTTGCATCGTTGCCAAACTCCGTTATCTGGAGTCTTTGCGGTGACTGTGGAGGTGGCTGGCAAGGCTTATCCCGCTGTGGCAAATGTGGGTTTTAGGCCGACGGTGGCGAATGATAAGGAGCCATTGTTGGAGGTTCATCTATTCGACTTTGATGGCAGCTTATACGGACAGCGTTTAACCACCTGCTTTTACCAGCAATTGCGACAAGAACAACGTTTTGATTCGTTAGGAGCCCTAACGAGCCAAATACAATTAGACATTCAACGAGCAAAAGAATTTTTTAACGACCATGACAGATTATAAAAGTACATTAAATCTACCTAATACAGAATTTCCTATGAAGGCCAATCTCGCGCAGAGAGAGCCAACCATTTTGAAAAAGTGGCAAGAGGCGAATGTCTATCAAGCTGTGCGCGAAGCATCGAAGGGTAGACCTAAGTTTATTTTGCATGATGGCCCACCTTACGCCAATGGCGATATCCATATTGGTCATGCCGTTAATAAAATCCTAAAAGACTTTATCATCAAATCCAAAACCTTAAGTGGCTTTGATGTGCCTTATATACCAGGTTGGGATTGTCATGGCTTGCCGATTGAAAACCAGGTAGAAAAGAAAGTTGGCAAGATTGGCGATAAGGTCGATGCTAAAACTTTTCGCCAAAAGTGTCGTGAATACGCGACTAAACAAGTGGCTGGCCAGAAACAAGACTTTATGCGTCTGGGTGTGCTTGCTGATTGGGATAAACCTTATTTGACCATGGCTCCTGATATGGAAGCCAACACCGTTAGAGCATTGGGTAAAATTGTTAGCAATGGTTATTTGGAGCGGGGCTATAAGCCAGTTTACTGGAGTGTTCCTGTGCGCTCTGCCTTGGCTGAGGCTGAGGTTGAGTATAAGGAAAAAACCTCTTTTGCCATCGATGTATTGTTTGAGGTCACCGAAGACTTGAGCGCTAAAGTGCCTGATTTATCCGGGCTTGGTTCCGTTTTTGTCATCATCTGGACAACCACTCCATGGACGTTGCCCGCTAACCTAGCGGTTTCTTTAAATGCTGAGGTGGACTACGTGGTGGTTCAAGCTGGCGCTAAGCGCTACTTGGTGGCCGAGGCCTTGCATCAACAAGTGATGGCCAGAGCGGGCATTGAGAGTTTTGAGATCGTAGGTCGCTGTAAAGGTGAGGCATTAGAGCATGTGAAACTCCAGCACCCATTTTATGATGATCGCCAAGTGCCGGTCATTTTGGGAGATCATGTTACCACCGATGCGGGTACCGGTTGCGTTCATACCGCTCCTGATCACGGTGTCGATGACTTTATCGTGAGTAAACGCTATGGGATTGAAACCCTAAACACGGTTGATGATGGTGGTATCTACAATGACCATGTGCCGTTATTTGCCGGCCAACATGTATACAAGGTTGATGAAGCGATTTTGGATTTATTGAAAGAGCGAGATCGGCTGTTTCATCAAACCACGATTAAGCATCAATACCCTCATTGCTGGCGATCTAAGATGCCGTTAATTTTTCGTGCGACTCCCCAGTGGTTTATTACCGTAAAACCCAATGATATGGAGCGCAAATTGGCGGAGGCCATCGATACCGTTGAGTGGGTGCCCGATTGGGGTAAAGAGCGCATTGCAGGCATGGTGGCCAATAGTCCAGACTGGTGTGTCTCACGTCAGCGCACCTGGGGCGTTCCTATTACTTTATTTGTCCACAAGCAAACGCAGGAGTTGCACCCGGATACGCAAGCGCTGATTGAAAAGGTCGCGCAAGCGATTGAAGAGCAGGGTATGGATGCCTGGTTTGAGGCCTCTGTGGAGGACTTTCTAGGTTCAGAGGCAGCGGATTATGAAAAGGTGAGCGATACCTTGGATGTCTGGTTTGACTCGGGCGTGACTCACTTTTCTGTATTGGGTGCTAGGGAAGAATTGCATTTTCCTGCCGATCTTTATCTTGAAGGCTCTGATCAGCACCGTGGTTGGTTTCAGTCATCGTTGAAAACTTCAATGACCATCTCTGAAAAAGCACCGTATAAGCAAGTCTTAACCCACGGTTTTACGGTTGATGAGCATGGCCGCAAGATGTCAAAGTCTGAGAAAAATGTCTTGCCGCCACAAAAGGTCATCAATGATATTGGAGCAGACGTTTTGCGCTTATGGGTAGCGGCCACTGATTACAGTGCTGAGATGCGTGTTTCCGATGAAATTTTAAAGCGCACCGCCGATTCCTATCGTCGCATTCGTAATACTGTCAGATTCATTCTGGCAAACCTCGATGGTTTTGACCCGCAAACTGATTGTTTAGAGGCAAGTCAAAGAGTGGCTATTGATCAATGGATTATTGATCGTGCGCGCCAGCTCCAAGAGGAAATCATCAGCGCTTACGATCAGTATCAATTTCACCTCATATATCAAAAGCTGCACAATTTCTGTGTGGTAGATTTGGGTGGCTTTTATCTGGATATTATTAAAGATCGGCAATATACGACTGCTGCCAACAGTCAGGCTCGGCGCTCGGCACAAACGGCCCTTTATTATTTGGCCCAGGCAATTTGCCGTTGGATTGCTCCAATCTTGAGTTTTACGGCAGATGAAATCTGGGAAGCTATGCCTGGTAAGCCTTCGGGTACGCCATTCACTCAAACTTGGTTTGAATTTGAGCCAAGCTCGTATTCGGCAATTTCGCCAGCTCAGTGGTTTGATGTGGTCGAGGTGAAGCAAGCCGTCAACAAAGTGATTGAAGAGAAACGTAAAGCCGGCGAGGTGGGTAAATCCCTGACCGCGAATGTCACTTTATTTGTTAAAGGTGAGTTATATCAGACGCTAGCCAGTTTTGAAGATGAATTGAGGTTTATCTTTATTACATCCAAAGCCGCCGTGTCCGATCAAGAGCCAAGTGATGCAGCGGTCAAGACCGATATCGATGGACTGTTTGTTCTCGTTGAAGCGGCTACAGCCGATCGCTGCGAGCGATGCTGGCATCATCGGGATGATGTGGGGAGTCATGAACATCACCCATCACTCTGTGGACGTTGTGTTGAGAATGTAGAGGGCGATGGTGAGGTTCGCCGCTATGCTTAAAATTGAAGTCAAAGAGCTTAAGGTGAAGCTGTTTTTTTTGTTCTTCGCTTTTTTGATTATTGCGTTGGATCAGTACACAAAATATCTAGCCGAGCATTATCTGCAAGTGGCTGGTACCAGTATTGAGTTTGTGCCGTACTTTAATTTTACCCTATCCTACAATAAGGGTGCGGCCATGGGGCTCTTCAGTGATGCGAGTGGTTGGCAGCGTTGGTTTTTAGCGGTCGTTGCGATAGCTGTCAGTGTTGTATTAATCATTTGGATTTTGCAGTTGCCGCTAAGAAAAAAACTTGAAATCACCTCTCTGAGCCTTATTTTAGGTGGGGCGGTTGGTAATTTGTACGACCGTATCGTGCTTGGTAAAGTGGTTGATTTTATTGATTGGTTTTATGTGACAGGTGGATCTTGCTTGCCCTTCTTTGGCAGCAACAATGGTCAGTGTCATTGGCCGACCTTTAATATTGCTGATGTGGCCATTATGTCAGGTGCTTTTTTACTGATTATTGATGTATTTTTTTCTCGCGAGAAAACAGACGAGACCAAAGACAGGTGACTTATGTCGATTGAAATAGGGCCGGGTACCCAGGTTACTCTACATTTTGAATTGCGCTTTCCTTCAGGTGAAGTGGTTGATTCAACCTTTGATTATGAGCCAGCAACCCTGGTGATTGGTGATGGAAATTTGCTGCCAGGCTTCGAAGCGGCTTTGTTTGGTTTAACCTCCGGTGTAAGAGAAACCTTAGTGATCCCTCCTGAAAAGGGTTTTGGGCAGCCTAACCCTAATAATATTCATACGATGCCTGCGGAGCAATTTAGTGACATCCAGCTTGAAAAGGGTTTGGTGCTTTCATTTGCCGATGCGCAGAATGCTGAGTTACCGGGGGTAGTCGCTGACTTTGATGAGCAGGAGGTGACCATCGATTTTAATCACCCCTTGGCTGGTAAGGACATCCACTTTGAGGTAGAGGTTATTAATGTTACTCCTTCCGTTACGCATTAGTTTATGAATGGCCCCAGCATTAAGTTAGCCAATCCTCGCGGATTTTGTGCGGGTGTTGATCGAGCAATTGATATTGTAAATCGTGCGCTGGATGTCTATGGGCCGCCCATTTATGTGCGTCATGAAGTGGTTCATAATAAGTTTGTGGTCGATACACTGAGAGATCGCGGTGCTATTTTTGTTGATGAACTCGATGAGGTGCCTGACGATAAAATCGTGATTTTCAGTGCTCACGGTGTGGCGCAGGCGGTCAAGAAAAATGCCGAGGAGCGAGAGCTGACGGTCTTTGATGCGACTTGCCCATTAGTGACCAAAGTTCATGTTGAAGTAACCAAGTTCAGCTCTGAAGGTCGTGAGTGTATATTGATTGGGCATAATGGCCACCCTGAAGTTGAGGGCACTATGGGTCAGTACGATACCAGCAATGGCGGAGCTATCTATCTGGTTGAAGACGTTGATGATGTTGCCAAGTTGGTGGTCAAAAACCCTAATCAGCTCAGCTTTGTGACTCAAACTACATTGTCAATGGATGATACCGCTAAGGTCATAGCAGCGCTTAAAGCGCGCTTCCCGACCATTGAAGGGCCACGTACAGATGATATTTGCTACGCGACTCAAAATCGCCAGGATGCCGTCAAGCAGCTCGCTTTGGAATGTGACCTCGTTTTGGTTGTGGGTTCCCCCAATAGCTCAAACTCAAACCGTTTACGGGAGTTAGCTGAGCGTTGTGGCTCGGAAGCCTATTTGATCGACCATGCTGATGATATTGATCCCAAATGGATAATCGGAAAGAGCAGTATCGGAGTGACTGCCGGCGCATCGGCCCCTGAAGTATTGGTGCGGTCGGTCTTGCAAAAGCTGGAGTCACTTGGCGCACAAAAGCCCCAAGAGATGTCGGGGCGGGTTGAAAATATTAGCTTTTCACTTCCTAAGGCACTCCGTTAGCACTTTCCAAGGAGTGCCACTACCCTCTTTTTATTCTCTAAGTAAACATTATTTTTATGATGTAAACTTATGAAAAAAAGCTGCTTATAGAGCCTTTTTCTTAGTATACCCCGCCTATCAGTAATTCCTGCCAGTCATCCTCTTTGGCCATCAAGCTTTCAAATGAGGTGCTATAGCTATAGTTGTGATCATTAAATAAACAGATGGTTCCAATGAGCAAATATCATTCACAACAAGGCATGACTTTAATAGAGATACTCGTCACCTTAACAATTGTGGCAATTATCACCACCTTTGCCATTCCGGGTATGAATCGCTTGATGAACTCTCAGGCAACCTTATCGCAAACCTCCAAACTGAATGCGGCGTTAGCTTATGCCAGAAGTGAAGCGGTGACTCGTGTTGGCAGTATTGGCATGTGTGCAAGTTCAGACGGTGCCGCTTGTTCTGGGGGGCTTAGCTGGAGTAATGGTTGGATTATTTATACTGAAAATAATGAAATCGATGGCTTGCAATCTGGTGATGAAATTTTAAAAGTACAACAATCTCTTCCTCTCTCAACTCGTTTGGGGGCTGATACGGGTCTGATCAATTTTAATAATTTGGGGCGTCCTGCAAGTACAATCACATTTGATCTGTGTGATAAGGACGCTAGCGTTGATTTGAGTCGAGTGATTAAACTCTACAGAACCGGCTCCACCAGAACCACGACAGGGGGTGCGACATGCCCAGCTTCATGAATCAAAAAGGAGCCGGTTTAATCGAGGTCTTAGTTTCTTTGTTTACGATGGCAGTTGGTTTGCTGGGTGTGCTTGGCATGCAGATAAATGCAATGGGTAGCAATCAGCGAGCTGAGTTCATGACGGAAGCGCAAATGGCGGCGGAAAATATGATTAATCGTATCATGGTTTATGGTGACAATGACCAGGGTGCGAATTCGGGAGAGTACGCAGTCGATACCAGTGTCGCTACATTAACAAACCCTGATTGTATGGGCGATGGTTGCACGTTGAGTCAATTGATTACAAGTGATTTTTATGAGTGGAATCAATTGTTGGAGGGTAGCCTGCCATCGGGAGTGGGTATTGTTACCTGGAATGCCCCTGTTTATAGGGTCACAGTTTTGTGGGATCAAGCTCGTTCTGGTGCGACTAAAACAACCTGCGACAGTCGTAACACAGATACCCATCTAACTTGCTTTTCAATGGAGTTGAGACTTTGATGAATGTAAATGGTAAGTTCTCCCAGCTTGGTTTAGGGTTGGTTGAGATTATGATTTCAATCACTCTCGGCTTAATGATTCTTGCGGGTGTTTTTCAGATGTATTCAACATCCAGTAAAAATTCAAGAATGACAGATGCGAATGCTCGTATACAAGAAAATATGCGCTATACGGCAAATTTTTTGCAGACAGATATTGCTCATGCTGGGAATATGGGCTGCTTTAGTTTCCAATCCGATAGCAATACCACAGGTGGTGCATTATCAGATAGTGGGGATTTAATAAAAAGTTTTTTGACTGATAATTCTGGCCGCTATCAATGGGATCGATTCGTGAGTGGTAGTAACAATGTGGGTCCCGATGGCTCAGATCAGCTTATCTTGCGTTATGTTAGGCCTTCAGTTCGTCTTAAAATTTTGTCGCATTCAGCCAATCAGTTTACTGTTGACACTTCAGATCCATCTTATCAACAGCTAGAGCAATTTCAAGTAGTCATGGCCGCCGACTGTAATCAAAGTATTGTTTTCATGATTACGAATGACCCAAGTACGAGTGGTGGTGTTATTAAGTATGATGTAGGTGTCGTGGCTCCGGCAGATGGTTTAAATGCAGGCCAGTCAAATACAAATGCTGATATTGATGTGGCCTTTCAAAGTTTTGATGAAAATAGTCGAACGGGAACTCCCATGTATCTATATGCCGGTGAGAATACGGGAAGCTTTACTTATTACATTGATGATGCAGAGGACGGATCGACATCTTGCAGCGTAAACAACCCAGAGTCATGTGCCCTGTTTAGAGAAGTGCAAGGACAAGCGGAAGAAATTGTAATAGGCGTGAGTAATTTTCAGGTGAATTATGTACAAGACATCGGAGGTAGTGTCAGTCTCGCTGACGCGAGTACAGTGTCGTGGTCGAGTTTGGATCGAATTCAAATTACACTTGATTTTAATTCAGTGAATACAGTTTCCACGAATGTGGGGCAAGAGTTTTTACAAAAAACGTTAACACACACCATTAATTTAGCGAATCAAATTGAGTGAGATTTGGTATGGGTTCATTCAGCATTAATCATCAACGTGGGGTGGTACTCATTGTATCTTTAGTGATGTTGTTAATCATTACCCTAGTGGGTGTTGCCTCTATGCAATCATCGACAATGCAGGAAAGAATGGCCGCGAATTCAAAGCAAAAGTTAACGTCACAACTGGCGGCAGAGTCGGCTTTAAAAGCAGCGGAAGAGTATTTGCAAACCCAGGGTCTAGTCACTGATGAGCGGCTCAGTACGGTTTTTTATCCGGTTGATGGACATTATACGTTTCGTTCAGTTAGCTCTGTTTTGCCTGTTAAGTTGCTAAATTTTGACGTGGATGATCCCAGCGAGTGGACAGACAATAATAGCATTGAAGTCGATGATCTAACCGCCGGATCGGTGGCCAAAATGCCTAGATATGTTATTGAGTTTATTGGCTCGGATGTTGTTGGTGTCAACAATAATGCGAAAGAAATACCAGAGGCTTATGCACAACCTGAGCCTCACTTTTTTAGAGTTACGGCGATTGGTTGGGCTCAAGATTCTAAAATTTTTACTGTACTAGAAAGTAGTTTTATGAGTACGCCGTAAGGTGGGAATGATCATGAATAGAATAGTATGCAAAAGTATCGGTGCATTTTTGGCAGCTTTATGTGTCTCTGGTACGCAGGCTGCACCTGGTATTATATCGGATGTGCCGCTTAACCTAGGTTCTTCTGTTCAACCCAATATACTGTTTATGGTCGACGATTCGGGTAGCATGGATTGGGAAGTATTAAAAACGGCTGGCGCAACGGCAGCGTACCCTTGGTTGCCCAACAGTGGTAATATCGATATTACTCCCACATATGGTGATTTAGATGAGCTATTAGAGTCTTGCGCAGGCTACAACGCACTTTATTATGACCCCAACATTACCTACACGCCTTGGGTAGGTGTGGATCAGGCGGGTAACCCTTATGTTGATCAAAGCATTAACTCTGCAAAATGGGATCCTTATTATACCAGCACTTGGTCATATAATTTAGAGTCTAATCAAGTGGGTTATATCCCTTGGGTAGATGCCAATAATAACGGTATTTTTGAAGCAGGAGAGTGTGGCGACAATGGTGTGGCCGCTGATCACTACGCAAGTTTAATACCGGTTACATCAATGACACCAGAGGAGCAAACAAATTTCGCCAACTGGTTCACTTATTACAGAAAACGTGAATATATTGTAAAGCGTGCACTGTCTGAAATTATTACTAACAATCGTTATCGAGCTGGGCTGGCATCACTTCATAACAATAATAGCATTGGTACACAAATTGAAGATATCGATGATATAACCTTGCCATTGGACACCTCCGCCCAGGCGAACAAAACCAACTTGCTAAGAAACCTGTTTAGAATTAATTCCTCTGGTGGTACACCTTTAAGGCAAAACTTAGAAGATGCCGGTCAATACTTTGAAGAGGGGGTCAACCCAGGGACGTCTTTATTTGGCTTTACTCCCTACCACTCTACAGCTACTCATGTGCACAAATACAGTCCAATTTTAAATTATGCCAATGGTGGCTCATGTCAACAAAATTTTACCATTTTACTATCGGATGGTTTCTGGAATGGCAGTAGTCCTAGTTCCGCCATAGGCAATGCTGATGGTAACAACAATACGCCGTATGATGGTGCTTCTTATGCTGATAGCCATAGTCGAACACTGGCGGATGTGGCGATGTATTATTATGAGCGAGATCTTTCACCGACATTAGACAATGATATTACCTTTACTTCTCTTGATCCTAATCCCGCTCAACACATGGTGACTTACACCGTTGCATTTGGTATCAATGGGTCTTTAAGTGAAGACCCCCCAAATCGTGATGATGCGTTTTCTTGGCCACAGCCAACTTCAGATGCAATTACCACCATTGATGATATGCGTCACGCTGCATGGAATGGACGCGGAAAATTTTTGGATGCAAGCGACCCTCAGGAGTTGATAGAACGTTTGAATGATGCAGTACAAGGTATTCAAGATCGTGTTGGTTCAGCGTCAACGGTATCTCTGACATCAGGTACTATTTCCAGTAGTACTTTGGTGTTTCAGGCGCTATACAATTCTGAGGGCTGGAGTGGTGATTTGCTCGCTTATGGGTTTGATTCATCCAATAATATCAATGTGAGTCCCAATTGGAGAGCCAGTAACGTATTAAAAAATCAGATAGATAACCATGGCTATAACAGCAGAAATATTATGACCTACAATGGTTCTAAAGGTATAGAGTTAAACTTTCCCACTGATTACACTAGCTTGTCTACTGCAAACTCCCCTTACACTTTGAGCTCAGAGCAAATTGATGACCTATTAATGGAGGCTCCCTATAGTCGAAATACCATGGTAGCATCAGAAATTGCAGATAACCAACTATTTGGAGAACAAGTCTTAGCGTATTTAAAAGGTGATTCATCTTATGAAGGCACCGGGGGAAATAGCTTTAGGCCACGTAATGATAAATATTTGGGTGATATGATTCATTCAGACCCGGTCTATGTGGGCCCTCCTAATACTCGTTACCCCGATACAATTGTTGGCTCTAGTACCAGTGAACGCTATTCTACTTTTTCAGCCGCCAATCAGTCTCGTCAGGGCATTGTTTATGTTGGTGCTAATGATGGCTTATTGCATGCCTTTCACAGCGAAACGGGTCAAGAGTTATTTGCTTATATGCCTAAATTAGTTTTTTCAACTGATAGCGGTAAGGGAGTTCATAAACTGGTGACTCAAACTTACGGTCACGTAGCTTATGTCGATGGTGGTTTGAGTGTTGCTGACGTATACGTTGATAACCCGAATGTTTCCGGTGGGGATGAATGGCGATCCTATTTAGTCGGTTCACTTCGTAGTGGTGCTAAAGGTGTATTTGTTTTGGATGTCACAGATCCATCTGACTTTGTGGCCTCACCCACTTCGATGACAAGTGCTTCTTTAGCTGCAAATGCAGAAAAGATGGTTGTAGGTGAGTTTACACATCCAGATTTAGGTTATACTTTTAGTAAACCCCAAATTGCTAAATTAATGAATGGTCGCTGGGCGGCTATTTTTGGCAATGGTTACAATAATATTTTATGCTACTACTTCGTCTTTTACCCACATCACTTGAGTATCAGTATCTAAACTAATACGCCCAATTGCAGACATAAATTTATTTTCATACATAATTGCTCTAATTTG
>CAXQRU010000177.1:0-15260 GCA_964226685.1 Polaribacter sp.
ATTTTATTTGGGCTTATAGATATCAGCCGATGGTGCGCACAATTTCTTTTCTACCTTTATTACGAAGCGTAAGAACGAAATCCTGCATCTGGGCAATCATGCAAAAATGTTCCAGCGCCTTTACCCGCTTAACATATTCCACCCTGCGGAATTTAGAATTAAAACCTACCATGCCGAGGGAAGGCACAAAGCCATAACATTCGCCCCGCTCCAAAGCGCCATGCTCTTTTACACAGCGCTTGAACATAGGCTCATTTTCCGGAAAATCCCAAAGTTCACGGACTTCTTTTTCATCTGGAATAACTCCACTTACAAGATTTTCTGCAGTTATAGGACGTGGATTTTCTAGTTTAGGTAAAGGAATATTAGAAACAGAAGGAGCAAGTTTCTGATTGGTAACTTCATACGTTAAGAGATCAACCAAAATTGTGAAATATTTTTCCGACCAGATTCTAAGATCTCCAAAAGCAGAATAGCCCACGAGATGGCAACTGTTGTGGTCAAAATCGGGGTCTGCCTTAAAAATTAGAGCCAGCAACGGGCGATATTCCTGCGGGTCCACCAGCCACCAGCCACGGTCAAAATAATGGCCTAAACCATAGATGGTGATGAATTCATAAAAACTGTCAGGAAAATGCTGCTTGAAAAATGCAACCTGTTCCCGCGTCAAGGGTTTGGCATCTTGAGGGGGGCCTTGATTATCTATAGTAAATTGAAAATCTTCATGCATTCTATTTGTTCCTTTTATGGGCAGGCAGACAAGCCCACATTCATTTTCTGGTTGTGCAGACCGCCAGAGCGCATGTCAATGGCTTCATTGCGTAACATCTGTGCCCGGCTCAATCCGCTTTGTGTATTGGTATGCGTCCAGGCTGGGCCGATGCGCTGATTTTCGGCGGAACCGCCCATGCCGACGTTAGAAGGGTCACCGCCAGCAATAATATCAAGAAAATGTGTCGCATCCAGCCCAGACATGATGTCTTGAATTTGAGATTTGCTTAAACCACTTTCTTCTAATATAAGTTTATGCTCATTTCTCGCAGCAGTCTGCGCTTTTCCATCGCGTAACAGGTTGGTAAAACTACCCTTGCCACCCTGTTGTCGCCAGGCTTCGCGTGCATGGTCCAAGACTGTGTGTCCATATTCCATGTCATCTGCAGTCATGGAATTAATCGTATCCTGCTGCTCTTTCAGCTGGCGTTCAAATTCATCGCGATCAACCCCTCTTGGCACATCAAAACACTCAATATCTTTACGGGGTCTCGGAGATAGTTCATTATTATTGTTTTCAGTCCTATCTCCATTCGTTCCCGGCTCATTTGCATCGGCATCTGGTCTAGTTGAGCCATAGCCCCCTTCGCCGATAGTATCGAGCTCTTCCCGCGTGAGGTCTTTCTCAACATCAATCTCTTTACGGTAGATAGAATTTTGCGGCACGGGAGTTGAAGCAACTTCTCCTTTGGTTACTTTGGTAACTTTGACCTCAAAAACCACATCCGTTGCTTGGCGAATGCCAGCCTGAACAACATCATCTGCCCCTGCCATTTTAAGTGATCTTGCCGATAACGATACAACACGGGCTGCGCGCGAAGCCACAGTTAAAGCAATGCGCAATGCTGCAGCAATTAACGCCGCTACACCGCCGGTCAAAGCTACAATTGCAATGACCAACCCTTCAAAAAGAATTTCCTCGGCAACAAAATAATAGCTATCAATTGCTGTTTTGCCGACAGCCGTTAAAAACCGGCCATCCTTTATTTCAGCTAATCTGGCGTGGTAATAAGATTTGAGTCTGTTCCATATATTCGCCCACCATTGACGACGTCGTTCAGCAATCTGCTCGTTTAAAACTTGTTGCTTTTGAGCTGCTGTTTGGTAAAAATTATGCGCTCGCTCAACGTAAGCCGCGCCCTGATGTGATAAATGTCCGCCTTCTACCAGATAACCATAATCCGGCCTAAATTCTCCGTTTGCAGCCGAGTTTAAATAAGTTGCAAGATCAGCGGGGTGGCCCATGCGCCCTATCGAACTCACTAAATCATGTATTATAAAACCTTCTATCTCTCCGAATTGGTCGGATGAAAAATCAAGCATATCTCTATATGCTCTGTAATTCTCACTCACTTGTTTATCTATTGGCCCACCTTCACTCGCCAAAAAATCCGATAGTGCTTCAATAATAGCATTTCTGGCATTCTCGACATCTTCATCCGTATCGTTTGGACCTTTGATACCAGCTAGCAATCCCAAAAATCTAATTTGTGCCAGCAGTTCATTATGGCGGTTCTGGGCATAGATTGCCAAGTCTATTGCCTCATCCATAAACGTTGCTTTTTGGTGCGTGTCTACAGCAGGTAGCATCAGCCAATCTCAACTGTGAAAAAAGATAGAGATGATGCAATTCAGCACCACCACGCAGGATTCCATCGGTGAGTTGTAAAACAGATTTGGCCCAAGGCCAATCACCGCTTCGATAATGTCCGACTCAATGACTTGTTTACGGATGCTTTGCTCGGAATCACGGAATAAAACCGTAGCGGTCGCTGTCTAGACCTTGCAAAAAGGAGCAACAACGATATCGGACAATCCTGTAGGCCCCGAAGGGCGTGGCCAAAACGTCCATATGCTGCGTTGCCTACATGGATACAGGTACATCGATGATGCAGGAGCAAATCATCGTGTGAACTTCTTGCAAAGGACTATGGCCATTAGACTGCGAAGTCCGCCTTGCCTACAGGAAGTAGGTAATGAGCGTGAGCAGGAGCGAAAGCGTTGCCTATGAACGTTTTGGACTCACGCAGAGGCCGGCTAGACTTAATCAGGGGTTCCACATATCAGAAACAATGCTCGACGCCTTAACGGCATAAAGCATTGACCATAAAGGCCAGTCTTACGACTGGCCTTTTTTTGGATACTCACCCGACAATAACGCTTGCGCAATTTGGGCATGAACCGGAATTAAACCCGAGCGCAAGCCAAATGGCTTAAACACTTTATCGATCACAGCCTGAGTGGGGCTACCGGCATCTCGCTCTATGTCTGATAGGGTTCTACGGCTAATTTCCACCAACTGCGCGTATTGATCTTGGTTTACACGCAGGATGTTTTTACGCAAATATTTTAATAACTGCCCCTGTGTAAGCTTACCCAGCATATGCTCGGTTAAACACTGCACCAATAGGTCTTGCCGCTCTCTTGCCGTCAGTGTCATAGCAAGCTCCAGCGAGCCAGCTTTTGTTCTAAATAATCAAAACCCATGGTGGGTAGATTTAATATTGGTTCGGGCACACCGCGTTTCTCTAAACGCTGCTTTAAGCCAACCAGCGATTGAGCACACTCTGTTAATGTTGCCAATAGCATTTGAGCGGGGCATAGCCGCTCTAAGTGCTGCGCTATATCATACCAACAATACTCTCCACCCTCCTCAAAAGGTGAACCCCAGGTGGTGGTTCGTATCACCCCCTCTGGGTCAGCTTTCATTGGAGCAAAATCGTACACAGGCGCCAAGCTTATACCACCAGGCTTTTTGAGTAACGCACTATTGCGGCCATGATTATCACTATTACCAAATGCAATATTCAGCAAATCCCTTTTTAGCCATTCACAAACAAAGGCTTCTTGGTCAAATTCGGTTTGAGTTTTTGATAAAATGCCGCACAGTTGTTCCAGTACGTCAAAGCCATTGAGAAAACTGCCCGGTGGACGATTGAGAACCGAGTAAATAGATTCTAAACCAAAACGCTGCCAACTACCTTGCGCCCGCTGAACATCAAAACGAGGGAGCCATAGGGATGGATAACGCTCTCCCTCATGCAACATCATTTTACCAACATCAATGGTGTTTATCCCCATATCGGTGAGTTCATGATAGTAATGGTATTCTGTTCGAAGTATGTCGCAATCCACCTGGTTTTTTTTGCCGCGTGGAAACTTCACTAGATAATAATCATCGGGAGAGGCGAAATCATCTTGGTAGGTATCTATCCACACTTCTTGATCTTGTGAGCGGCGCAATAACAACTTTGGCGCTTCACCGCCCGCCCCAGTCGCACCCCCACTAATCGCGCCCATTTGCTGAGCGTACTCTAAAAAATCAGTATCACGCTCAATCACAAGTTGTTCAGCAAAGCGGCGCAGATGCAATGTCGAACCATCAACCCGGTAGGGAACCGCTTCTTTAATCCGTAAATTGCCAACAGGGGCAATGGTGCCTTTTTCTAACAATGTCACGTCTTGCAAAGCAACCGGCGCATTTTGTAGGCCCAAGTACCTCAACCAGTACCCTCTTGCGGCACCTGAAGGAATAATGTCATCCAAAAAACGGAACCAATGGGGTGATTGGTATTCGAGCATTAACTCCACAGGCAATGTTAAGCTGCAGGCATGGTGATCCACAGCCCCCATCCACTCAACGGCATAATTCAGTTCATAACCCAGCCTAGCTGGGCTTGAAGCGCCCAGGCTTGGATCTGCTAGGGTCAAAGTGGCAGCATCAACCCAGCGATGATTAAGCAGCATTTGAATGGTCAGTTGCATCATTAGATCTATCGAGCAATATTTTGCTCAATTATAGCGAAAAAACCAATAAATGAGCAATATTTTACCGAATAAGATTACCAAAATGAAATATTGAGCAAATTTTTGCTCAAAAAATACAATTGAGGCGCTTCATTAAAAGGGGAAGACTCTTCAGTGTGTGCAAATCCTCTGGGTAGTCGATATCGTTGAGCGTCTCCAATAAATGAACGTCCAAATTTTCTGCTCTCAAATGCTCCAAAGTCTGAGACAACACTCGATCACTCCCCCAATCAATCCCACCAAACAGAGCTTGGCAATGGGTTCTCATGGCCAATAAGACGTAGCCACCATCCGTTGCTGGGCCAATCACCACAGGTGCCTTACTCAAAGCATCAATGGCCTGCTGCAAATAGGCCTTATCAACAAATGGGCAATCGGTACCCACCAAAATAACAAAATCTGAGTGGCTTACATGCTCAACAGCACTTGACATGCGCGCACCCAGATCCCCGCCCTCCTGAGGCCACATGGAACTGGAGTCCACATTGAAAGCATTAGCAAAAATTGTTTTATCACCAGAATAAAAATAGTAAATAGGGCACAGAGCCGCGTGGCGCCATTGCTCGATAGAGAATAGCGCTAGCTCACGATAAATGTCACAGGCTTGTTGCGAACTAAAATGAGTTTGCAAGCGCGTTTTCACTCGCCCAGGCTCGGGGCTTTTTGCCATTACGACTAAAGCGCCATTAGGATATTTATACATAATAACGCCTCAATTTTTCAGGGGACACGCCGCAATAATAACTGAGCCTTAATCGCCACATCAGCCATATCGTTTTGAACACACCACCCTCCTCCCAACGCCGGCTCGAACTGATGACCGGTGAATGGATAATCACAGGTTTCGCACGTTTTTTTAAGGCACGACTGAGCGCAATATCTTCCATTAAGGGGATAGGCCGATAACCACCTAGCTCATCAAACAGTGATTTTTTTACAAAAAGGCATTGGTCGCCACTGGCGATTGAAGTGAGTTTTGTGCGAAGGTTGATGGCGGCTTCGATCATTCGAAAACAGCGCCGCTGGCCACTTAATCGCAGCCGAAAAAAGCCCCACTCGCCACTGACTTTAGGCAAAAAATGATTCGGCAACCGGGTATCAATATGTAAAAACAATAAGTACTCGCCTTGAGCGATTTGAGCACCGAGGTTCATTTGATTGGCTCGCCCCTTGGGAGCACTCAACACGGTCACATCAAACGCATTGGCAAGCGCTACGGTATCATCCGTACTTTGACCGTCAGCAACAATCACCTCAACATCTTGCCCCCAGGGCTTTAACACCGCCATCAAATTCTGAAGGCTCTCACCAATAATGGCCGCTTCGTTGTAAACGGGAATGATAATGCTCAGGCGCACTAAGCCAAGGCTCCGCCGCAACTGCTGCCCTGGCCAGCAGTACAACCGTAGCAGTGCTCACCAATCACAATGGGCGAGCCTTCAAATTCATAGCTCATAATATCGTTAATATGATAGCGGGGCTTATCGCTGGCAATTTGGCGAGTTTTCAGGGGTAAATTGAGCATTTGATTAAAATCGCAATCGTAAATAAAACCTTGCCAGTCCACACTGATTAATGACTTGCACATAAGGCCGTCAAGGTTTTGCTCGCTGAAGTTGTCTTTGAGCAAAGATAAGTACTGATCAAACATTCCTTTGGATAACAACATACTACCAAAGCGGCTAATGGGCATATTGGTGATGGTTAACAGTTGGTTAAACACAATTTCGTAGCGCTCTTTTAACTCCCTTTTATAGTCGGCCTCTAACGCCTGTTGCGGAGGTGGCAAAAAAGCGCCATTGGGGTTATAGACTAAGTCTAATGGCAACTCAGGCACCACCCCATAACCTAATTCATTTAATCTTTTCAAAGCCTCGATAGAGTATTGGTAAACGCCTTTACCCCGCTGCTCAGCGACATTATCTTCAAGGTAGCACGGCAGTGACGCGGTGACTCGAACTTGCTGCCCCGCTAAAAACTGTGCCAAATCTTCGTAACCTGGCTCAAGCAAGATGGTAAGATTACAGCGATCAATCACCTCCAGTCCCCGGGCGCGAGCCTCGCGAACAAAATAACGAAAGTGGGGGTTCATTTCTGGCGCCCCACCCGTCAAATCCAACACTTTAATATCATGAACATCAATAAATGCCAGCAATTGGTCAATCACTTGCTGGCTCATCAGCTCTGTTCGCTTAGGCCCCGCATTGACATGGCAGTGAGTGCAACTCAAATTACACAAATACCCTAAATTCACCTGCAATATCGCCAATGAGTGCCTTTTGATTGCCGGAAAATCAGTCTTTAACAATAACGGTTTCGTCTCTAACACAGGCTTACCTTATTTTTTATCCAGTATCACTTACCATAACATAGGACTAAACAATCAATAAAAAGTTCGGGTCGCAACTTGCACATAAACGTTTTACAATACCGCTTCTGCTCTCGTAGCATAATGGATAATGCAGACCCCTCCTAAGGGTCAGATTGCAGGTTCGACTCCTGCCGAGGGCGCCATATTACTAGGAACCTATGATGCGCTTTTCATCACGGTTCCACATTCTCTCCAAGTATTGACACAAAAGTTCAGATAATAGAGCTAAATGATCATTTTTGCTGTATAATCGCCCACCCGCCTTTCTAACCGTATACACTTGCAAGAAAGACATTAAACATTTTTATAGGCAACACATGACAGATATCACCACCTTTGGCGAGCTTGCGCTTCCCGCTTCATTACTTAAAGCCCTGGATGAACTTGGCTACGAGAGTCCATCGCCCATCCAGGCGGCCAGTATTCCTTCCCTGCTGGAAGGACGAGATTTGATTGGCCAAGCCCAAACGGGCACAGGAAAAACCGCCGCTTTCGCACTACCCCTGCTCACTCGGATAGACTACAACCTACATGAACCACAGTTGTTGATATTGACTCCGACTCGAGAGCTAGCCATTCAGGTCGCCGAGGCCTGCCAACGTTATGCCTGTCATATGAATGCCAAAATCTTACCGATCTACGGCGGACAAGCCTACACCAACCAGCTAAAGCAACTAAAGCGTGGCGTGCAGATAATTGTGGGCACCCCTGGTCGAGTCATGGATCACATTGACCGAAAAACCTTGAAATTAGACCACCTAAAAGCCTTAGTGCTGGACGAAGCCGACGAAATGCTGCGCATGGGCTTTATCGATGATGTCGAATGGATTTTAAAAAGAACTCCCGAGCAGCGCCAAATCGCGCTATTCTCAGCCACCATGCCAAAAGTGATTCAAAAGGTTGCCGAAACCTATTTAAATCAGCCAAAGCACGTAAAAATTGCTAATAAGACCGCTACCGCCAGCACCATTCGTCAGCGCTATTGGAATGTGAGCGGCCTGCATAAACTGGATGCATTGACCAGAGTTCTAGAAGTCGAAGAATTTGACGGCGTCATTGTCTTTGTGCGCACCAAAATCGCCACCATTGAACTGGCTGACAAAATGGTGGCTCGAGGTTATCGTTGCGAGGCGTTAAACGGCGATATTCCCCAAAGACAGAGAGAACAAATTGTCGATAAACTCAAAGAAGGCAAAATTGATATTTTGATTGCCACTGACGTGGTTGCCAGAGGGCTAGACGTCGAGCGCATCAGCCATGTGGTCAACTACGACATCCCGCTGGATACAGAATCTTATGTACACCGAATTGGGCGTACAGGGCGGGCCGGTCGCGCTGGTGAAGCGATACTATTTGTTGCCCCAAGAGAGCATCGACTACTCAATGCCATTGAAAAAATGACCAAAAGTCCGATGATTAAAATGGATATGCCATCGACTGATCAAGTCAACCAGCAGCGCATTCAAAGCTTTAAAGAGCGCATTAGCCAGGTGATTGAAAATAAAAAACTGGAGCAATTTAGCGTAATCATAGAGCAATATCTGGATGAAACCGGTGCTGACCCCAAAATTGTAGCCGCTGCACTGGCCGCTATCGCTCAGGGAAATACGCCACTATTACTGACTGACAAACCATTTAAAGAATTCAAAGAGAAAAAAGAAAGTCGCAAGAGCGATGATAAAAAGAAGAAAAAGCGCGATCGCGATAAAGATAAAGATGGTAAAAAACGCCCTCTGGATAGTGATTTGGAAACCTACAGCCTCAATGTGGGCCACAACGATGGTGTCAAACCCGGTAATATTGTGGGCGCTATCGCCAATGAGGCCGATATCAGCAGCCGCTACATTGGCCACATCAAAATCCACGATGATTACACCACCGTTGACCTACCTGCAGGCATGCCCAAAGAAGTATTGAAAAAGCTTCAAAAGGTGTATATCTGTGGCAAACCGGCTGGACTAAAGCGCAAACAGTAATCAATGAACATCGCCTTGTTTGAACCCAGCCAACGTCGAAACCACCAAGTCCGACTTACTGGTCGACAAGCAAGGCACATCATTGAAGTGCTTAAACTCTCAGAGGGCGAGTCGCTCTCTGTTGGAGAAATCAACGGGCTGATCGGAAGAGGCCAGATTGAAAGGCTCACCCAAGCCGGAGATAACTCCGAGGTAGAGTTAAACGTGGAGCTAAACTCTACGCCACCCGCACCCAGCCCCCTGGTATTAGTGATTGCCCTACCCAGACCCCAAATGCTCAAGCGCATTTTGCAAACAGCAGCCTGTATGGGTGTTAAAACCTTGGCGTTCACCCACAGTGAAAAAGTTGAAAAAAGTTTTTGGCAAAGCCCCCAATTAAAACCCGATATGATTCGGGAAAATATTCTATTGGGTCTTGAACAAGCCAAGGATACTGGGTGGCCAAGGCTCTTATTCTTGAAGCGCTACCATGAACTGCTCGAATTTATCGACCAACAAACCCAAGAGTGCATCTTACTGCACCCAGGTAATTTTCAGCATTTTCACAGCTTAGATAGACAACAAGCTCAGACGGTGTTACTCGGCCCTGAGGGCGGCTGGACAGAAAAAGAGGCTAACGCTTTGATCAAAAAAGGCTGCACACCGTATCAGATGGGATCTAGAATTCTTCGAGTAGAAACCGCCGTCACCTCAATATTAAGTCACTTTTTATAGGTTGATCACATCCATCAACTGCACCCCAGGTCGACCCGTGACCGTTTGATTATCTTCAAACTCATAGGGCTTACGCTCACCGCTGCGATCAAGGCTTAAATCCGTAAAATTAAAAAGCTCAGTATCAGCCAGTTGCGAGGGGGCAATATTTTGTAGCGAACTGAAAATGCGCTCGATGCGCTCAGGGTGCGCTTGCTCCCACTCGGCCAGCATGTTTTTAATCACTTTTCTTTGGAGGTTTTCTTGGGAACCACACAAGTTACAGGGAATAATGGGGAATTGTTTTTGCTCCGAAAAAGCGACAATATCTTTTTCGCGGCAATACGCCATAGGCCGAATCACAATATTGCGCTGATCATCTGAGAGCAACTTGGGCGGCATCGCCGAGAGCTTAGAGCCATGAAACATATTCAAAAACAAGGTCTCAACAATATCGTCTTTGTGATGCCCTAAAGCAATCTTGGTCGCTTTGATGTCTTCAGCAAAGCTGTAGAGGGTGCCCCGGCGCAAGCGCGAACACAAACCACAAGTAGTCGCCCCCTCAGGGATTTTTTCTTTAACAATCGAATAGGTATCGCGATTGACAATATAGTATTCAATACCCAAGGTATTGAGATATTCGGGCAGAACGTGCTCGGGAAAGCCAGGTTGCTTTTGATCGAGATTGACCGCCACCAACTCAAAATGGATGGGGGCACTTTGCTGAAGATTCATTAATATCTCCAGCATGGTATAGGAGTCCTTACCTCCCGAGAGACAAACCATAACACGGTCGCCCTCCTCTATCATGTTATAGTCGGCAATGGCTTGACCAACATGGCGGCGAAGGCGTTTTTGGAGCTTATTGAATTCTAGGCGTTGTTGACGTTCAGGCATAATTAGATTAAAAACCATTATTGTATAAAAAACCGAAGGGAAATGATAGAAATTCGATGAAACTACCTATCCTAATCATACTAATGACCGCACTGGCAGGATGCAGCAGCAAACCCATTGTCAGCCATAAAGATAGGCAAGAATGCGTTGTGGTACTTCATGGGATGGGGCGTACCGCGGCCTCAATGATGTCCGTCAGGCAAGCCTTACAAGAGCATGGTTATGCCACCGTTAACCCCAGCTATCCATCAACCGCTAAGGCCATTGAGGAGATTTCAGCGGTACATATCGGGGAATACATTAGCGCCTGTCAGCAATACAGTGATACCGTGCACTTTGTAACGCACTCCTTAGGTGGCATTGTGTTGCGCCACTACCTTCAAACCCATACGCTTCCTAGCAACAGCCGTATCGTGATGTTAGCACCCCCCAACAAAGGCAGCGAAATCTCCGATCATTATCAACACGCTAAGTGGTACCAATGGTCGACGGGCAAGCCAGGACAACAACTGACAACCAACCCAGATAGCTTACCCAATAGACTGGAACCCATACCTTATGAAATTGGCATTATTGCGGGCAATAGAACCCTAGAGCCTTGGTTTTCAAACAAAATACCTGGCCAAGATGACGGCAAGGTCTCTGTCGAGAGCACCCAGCTACCAGAAATGAGTGACTTTATCACTGTGCCAAATGCCCACACGTTTATGATGAGTAGCCCTCATGTACAGACACAAATCATCCATTTTTTACAGACTGGGCAGTTTAAGGCAACAAACTAGGATAAAGTCCTTGACGAGGGGGTGCCAAGTCACTATCATACGCCGCCTA
Source organism: Polaribacter sp. (assembly GCA_964226685.1). Taxonomy (GTDB): domain Bacteria; phylum Pseudomonadota; class Gammaproteobacteria; order Pseudomonadales; family Cellvibrionaceae; genus CAXQRU01. The sequence goes on from CAXQRU010000177.1 coordinate 11,347, forward strand.
CGCACTCGTAGCTCAGCTGGATAGAGTACTCGGCTACGAACCGAGCGGTCGTAGGTTCGAATCCTACCGAGTGCGCCACCTTAAGTCAAACAATGACTGCTAAACGCTAGCCAATTCTCAATTTATATACACAAACAAAATCAAGCCATTGAACACTGGCACATTATTCATTACCATGATTTCTTTTTGATAAATGGATTAGGATTACATTAATGAAAACGAAACTCTTTTTGATTGGTTTTATTGCTTTAATATTGCAAATACAAAGCTTCAGTGCGCTTGCCCAAGACTCAATCTATGACTTTAAAGACATTAGCATTGCTGAAGAAACAGCTTCTAATATCCAATCTCAAATAAAAGCCTTAGCTCAAGATTTATCTGATCCAGCCGTTGTCCGAGATACGGCCACAGATCTACTGCGTCAGGTTAAAGCAGGCGCTCAAATTGATGAATACCATTTCCTTTGGCTGCCTTATGCTCTGCTAAAAGGCGCATATGCTGACTCCAACACTGGCTTAAGCCAAGAAAATGAATTCACCGTAGCCATAAATACGCTTGATTTTTTAAAGAGCCAGGGTAACGTTGGGGATTGGTATTATACCGAACTCGGGCAGTTTAAAATGGAAGTCTTTAGAACAGCCAGCAATACAGCGGCTTGGTCTTTAAGGCATAGCGATCCCAAGCGCGCACTTGTGTTTGTTGAAGAAGCACTTGAGCATGCCCGACCTGAAGATAATCATATTCGAGATACCAAGGTAAGAATATTGCTGAATCTAGGAAAAAAAGATGAAGCCTATACTATTGTAAAAGCTGTGTTAGATGAAGAACCTGATTTTTCAGATTTCCAAGATTTAAAAGTAAACCCAGAATATCTTACCTGGCTAAAAAAATGATCCTCAAGAATGAATGTAGCTCGAAGACTTCGAGCTACATTCATTTAAATACGTTAGGCAGCCGGGGCCAAACTACCCGAATAACTCTCCTTCTTAACTGGCAGCTCCATCGCACGCTTAGCCGCATACTCTCGACTGATATTCACCCAAATCTCACTTACCACCAAGTTAAAGGCCATACCAATCCAAAATGAGGTCGCAAAGAACTCGGTCGATGGCTGATCACTAAAGTGTAAAAAGAATGAATAAAACACCCTGACCGTATAAATACCTAAACCCATCGAGAAAACTCTGACCATCCACTCGCGATGTAATAAAAAGTTGCGTTGATACACATGTGACATCGCCTTCCAAATACAGACCACATAAATAATGCTGAAAAATACCGTTGGCACCTGCTCTTTAAAACCAACATAGGGGTGGATGAATGCGAACACAAAACCGGTAAAAACTAAAAAGGCGCTAGATAATAAGACTAAGTAACCACTGATGCGATGCAACCTTCGATAGCGGTTTCTCACAGAGCGCATAAACTGTAGCGGCAAACAAACATAAAAAATAATGCCAGGAATCATATGCAGCATTCTCGCCCACGGATACTCCCGAAAACGTAGCCAATGATCAAAAAAAGATTCACCAAATAACAGGGTATTGACCAACTTAATTTCTTCAATGTTTCCGGTATTAAAAAAGCCGTCAAAGATATGACCACACGCGGCAGCAATGCCGGTTACCACAAGGGGGATGATAAAAAACCAACCCAGTTTTTCTAGATTTTCCAGTTGTCGATCAGTCATAAAGCCCCCCTTAGGCTGAAATAGGTTGTAATGAATAGTTAACTCGCTGTGATAGCACCTTATAATCGACCTTGCCATTCGCATTCAAAGGCAGGGTCTCAATAGTCATAATTTTTTCTAGTCGCATATAATCGGGCAATTGCTCATTGGCTAGCGTTTTTAGTAAAGCCGTGTTGATATCGCCAACCACAAAGGCCACTAAGTAATGCGCATTACCGCCGGCATCCAATTCTCCGGGCACCACAGCGACTTGCTGAAAGCCACAAACATTGGTAATGGCTTGCTCGACCTCACTAATCTCAACACGATAACCACGGACTTTAACCTGCTGATCAATACGGCCTAAATAACACAAACCATTGATGAGATCCTCTTTAACAAGATCTCCGGTTCGATACCAACGCTGGCCTTTTGCGCCTGCAAATTCATAATCGATAAAGGCTTGCTTTCGATCCCCTTCCAAATAACCCGGAGAAATTTGCGCACCAGCTAAAAGCAATTCACCGTGCGACCCAAAAGGCACAGGATTGAATTCTTGATCAACAATACGATACTCGTGATCCTCAAAAACTTTTCCAATTGGAACAACAGAGTCTAAGCCAGAACTGAGCAGAGGCAGATACTGGTATTGGCTAATGGCAATAGTGGCCTCGGTGGGGCCATACAGATTATCAAGCCGACTATTGGGGGCCGCGATCCGCCATTTTTTGGCAACACTGGACGCCAAGGCTTCACCGCAAAATAAAGATAAGCGTAAACTGGGTAAGCTATTGGGCTTTAACAAGCCATAGTCACTCAGCAAAGCAGCCACCGATGGCACAGAAAACCAAACCGTGATTTGGTATTTTTTTACAAAATCCACCATAAAGAGCTTCTGCTCCATCGACGGCACGTATAAGCAAGCCCCCGCTTGCCAGCAAACCAAAATGTCATGCATGGATAAATCAAAGGTTAAATCAAATAATTGCGTGCAGCGATCATGGCTATTGATATCGTATAGGCGTTGAATATTGTTGAGATAAGCCGAAACATTGTCATGGGTAATGACAATGGCTTTGGGCTGACCGGTAGTACCCGAAGTGAATAATAGATAGGCCTCTGTATTCAAATCCATGCTCTGTTGATTTATATCAGAGGCATCGGCCATAGAAAAAAAACGGTGGAAAGAGTGAGCATAACACCACTGGGGCAATTCATATAAATCAACAAAAACCACGTTTAAAGGTTTTTGCACTTGCATCAGCAAGTCTTCTGCCATGCCTTCACAACAGGAATCGATGAGTAATACCCTTGCATCACTCATGGCCAACATATCCAATGTTCGAGTCAAAGGAAAACTGGGATTGAGTGGTACATAGGTGTATCCTACGAGCGTTGACGCGATCAATGATGTGTAACTACTTTCTGTTCGACAACTTAAAATAGCGCATCGAGGATGCTTATGATCTATAGAAAATGACTGAATGATAGACTGAATCAACATCGATTGATCATACAACTGCTGATAGCTTAACACCTTATCATCAACCACTAAGGCATCTGCATGAGGAATTTCCTCTACCTTATCTAAAAATCCACTCAACATATGGCTCATAGTCACCTCTCAAACAGACACTTTAATTTTTGACTATTAAATCGGCTTTTCGTATAAAAAACTATGACACATAAGGATTAGATGAGATTAGCACTTAGGTGTTAACACTTAATCGTAAGTGTTTTTTTCAATAAAACCCGTACACTGATAGCCATCATTGAACGAGCGATTATTGTTATGAGCATTTATCTAAATCATTTTGGCCACAGTCTTGGCAACATCAAAAAAACCGTTGAAGAATCTTTTCAACAAGGAAAAACATTCTCAAATAGCGAGATATTGCTTGAGTCAGGATTTAAGACTCATCATGTTTGCAATGGTAAAACCACCTATGAACTGGCAAAAGAAGCCGTTAGTGAAATAGAAAATGATGTCAACTTCGAGACTATTGATAGCATTATCTACGCCACTTGTCTAACCAGAAATGGCAATATTGGATCATGGGAAAAATTTTACGAAAATAAAGATGTTAAACATTTAATGGACTTTCCCGTCAGCCATTTACAAAATGATTTCAACATTCATAATGCTTTTGTGATGGGCCTAAACCAAACCGCCTGCACCAGCCTTCTGGGCTCGATAAGGGTAGCGAAATCACTCATAGATCGGAAGAGCACACGTCTGAACTCC
>CAXQRU010000178.1:0-9322 GCA_964226685.1 Polaribacter sp.
CACGACGCTCTTCCGATCTCAACAATTAAAAGATATTAAACATAAAATTGAAAGCCTATCAACCGTAGTCGTTGTTTCTGTCATCAACAACCCCATTCATGATGATGGCTTTATTCCTTATCATGAAAGTTTACAAGCTGAACCTTGCGAGCCTATCAACTTTGCTCAACTGCCTTTCGAGCATCCACTTTATATCATGTATTCATCGGGAACGACGGGCGTCCCTAAATGCATCGTTCACTGTGCTGGCGGAGCATTATTACAACATTTGAAAGAACATCGCCTGCATGTGAATTTAAAAGCAGGGGAACGATTTTTCTACTTCACCACCTGTGGTTGGATGATGTGGAACTGGTTAGTATCAGGGCTAGCCACTCGAGCCACCCTAGTATTATTCGACGGTTCACCCTTTTACCCAGAAGCCTCTAGCTTGATGAAAATGTGTGAAGAGGAATCGATCGCCATTTTTGGCACCAGCGCCAAGTACATTGCTGCCCTTGAGAAAGCCGGCGTCAAACCCAAAGAGGATTTTAAGCTCGATGCACTGCATACCGTTCTCTCGACTGGCTCACCATTGTCAGATGAAAGCTTTCAGTACGTCTATCGAGATATAAAATCCGATGTCTGCTTATCCTCGATTTCGGGCGGTACAGATATTATTTCTTGTTTCGCGCTCGGTTGCCCCATTCTGCCCGTTTATAGTGGAGAATTACAGTGCCGTGGCTTGGGCATGGCCATTGAAATTTGGAACGATCAAGGCCAAAGCGTTCGAGGCGAAAAAGGTGAGTTAGTGTGTACCAAAGCCTTTCCCGTTTGTCCGATTTATTTTTGGAATGATGAGGACAACTCTCGCTTCTTATCGGCCTATTTTGAGCATGATTTTTCTGACAACGTCTGGGCACATGGCGACTATGCCGAGCTAACTGAACACGATGGTATTATTATTCATGGAAGGTCTGATGCCGTGCTAAACCCCGGAGGGGTGCGCATTGGTACTGCCGAAATTTACCGACAAGTTGAAAAGCTAGATGAAGTCATCGAAAGTATTTGCATTGGCCAGCAATGGCAAGACGATGTGCGCGTGATACTGTTTGTCGTATTAAGAGAAGGGCTAACGCTTTCTGATGACCTTATACAAACCATAAAAAAAACTATACGAGCAGAGACAACGCCAAGGCACGTGCCGGCAAAAATTATTCAGGTAAGCGATATTCCTAGGACCATTAGCGGAAAAATTGTTGAAATAGCGGTGCGCAATGTCGTCCATGGCAAGCCAGTGAAAAATCAGGATGCTCTGGCCAACCCAGAAACACTCAAACTTTTTGAAAACATAAAAGAGCTACAAGAAGATTAATTTTTGAAGCATTGTGTAAGTCTAGCACGCTTCTGACCTGGCAGATTCAGTGGGCAGGAGCGCAAGCGCTGCCTAAGAACGTACTGGACTTACGCAGAGGCAGGATAGACTCAATCAGAGCCTCCTTAAAATGCCGCCTGCAGCTTCTTAGCCGCATCCTTCACAAAATCACTGTATTTCTGCTCTGTTTTCACACGCTCAATATCGTAATTGATTTTTTGTTGTTTGCTAAGCTGCTTCCAAGCATCGAGTTTAGGAATATGTGACGTCTCCTCAGCCAACTGATAAATCACACGATATTCATCTTGTCCACTGGCATTAATATCTAAACTATCGAGTAGAGCACTAATCCGAATACAACCTTCTGTTAAGGTCAATTGATCATTAAGCATGCCTTGAGCGAGTATTCGAATACTGTTATGAGTCCTTTGTCTTAAAGCCTGCCGCTCTTTTGCTTGCTTAGCTTGTCTCGCCTCTAGCGCCCGCACCTGAGAAGTGAGACGAATCGCAATGACCGCCAAAACCACAATAATCAACACACCCACAGCCGCTAAAAACCACCACATAGAATCACCTTTAATCATATTTACTACCTTAGTACGAGCCGATCATACCTATGGATTAGCGCTATTTCTAGTACTTAATACCACGGTATTTAACCTTTAAGTAGTATGTTTTCGCAAAAAACTCACTGCTATCGTTACGCCTGAGATCTCGCACACATTCACTGATTAAACATAAGGTATTTATCATGAGTTACTCCAACTTGGCTTTTAAGAAAACTCTCTTGGGCTGCGCAATTGCCAGCGCGCTATTGAGTATTGGCGCTTATGCCAATGAAGTTGAAAAAATAAAATTCATCAATGACGAACCCTATCGCTTCATTAAACAAGTCGATAAAGAAGGACAAGTGAAAACCCAAATCATTAACCCTGACGGAGATGCCATCAGTGAACGACAAATTCCTGAAGGAAAGACGGAGCTGGTGTCTCAATCTGTGCGAGACTGGATCTATAAAACCCAGAGAAGCGGTTTAACAACAGCGACGTTGCCCGTCAACATTGCGCTAGACTTACCTGAAGTCGATCAAGACACTCCCCTTGAGCAAGGTGAAGGCTCTGTGCGAGAAGGCCAGTTTATTGGCGGCCAATTTAATAATCAAAAAGTGGATGAAAAAACGCTGCATGCACTCAGTGAGCGGGCTGTAAAAGAGCAGTTCGAGCGACGACAAGTCATCGCTAAGGAACGACAAAATCAATTACTGTCTTGGGCCAAAACCTATGGCTTATCCGATAGTAAAGGTTTCGAAGAGAGCCTACTCCAAAATCGCTCAAGCTTGACTGTCTATGCAACCGCAAAGCAATTAGAGCGCCTAATAGAATCCAATGACCCGTATTTGGTTGGCATTGAAGCGGTAGAAAAACCAAGAGATGATATCAACTCGGCCATGGCAGATACCAACATTACCAACTGGGCTTTGCCATTTAGCACCACACGCGGTGATGATATCGGGATTTACATGACTGAAAGTGGTTGCGCTAACGAGTCACGAATCACCAACTATGATCGGCTATCAGGCTCTGAAACCGACCACTCCCGCAACGTAGGCGCTATTATCCGTGCAGTTTCGCCAGATTCCTTCCTATATTGCCGAGGTGGCGCGGTGCTTCCACAAAACAGCGACTTGGACGGTGTTGGCGGCAACCCGCCCATCTATATCATCACTCGCTCTAACAGCAGCAATAACACCACCAGCTACAACACTGTCGATAGAGATTGGGATAATTATGCCTACGACAACCTGCTGGCTATCTTCAACAGTGGCGGTAATACCGGTGCAGGAACCGGCAATGTGCAATCACCAGGTAAAGGATTAAATTTGACTACCGTCGCCAACTACAACGATGCCAATAATACCGTTAGTGGCACCTCTCCATTTGTTGATCCCGATACCGGCAATGAAAAACCAGAATTAGCTGCCCCCGGGAGCAATATCACAGCCGGCGGCTTCACAATGTCCGGCACCAGTATGTCAACACCCCATGCAGCGGCTTTTACCGCAGACATGATGTCTAGCTCAACCTATTTGAAGTACCGTCCTTACCTTGCGAAAGCAAAACTGTTGGCGGGAGCCACCGATAGCATTGCCGGTGGCTATGACAAGGTGGGTCTTGGCGGCATTGACTTTTTGAGCGCACAATACAGTGGCTATTGGTCATGGTGGTCTGGCAGCAATGGCTCATGGAACACCTTTGATGGCAATGGCGATGGCTACGTCACCCGCACTGTCTACATCTCAAGCAGCTGGAACAAAGCTCGCGTGGTGCTCGCATGGATGAATCGAGGCACCTATACATACAACAACAGAAACAATGCTCACCCGATTGGTATGGACTTAGATCTACGAGTTTACGACCCCAATGGTAACTATGTGGGCGGATCATTTTCATGGGATGACCCTTTTGAATCCGTTAATTTTACTCCAACTGTGTCAGGCTACTACACCTTTAAAATTAACCGCTACGCCAACCGAGATACTAACTCGGCCCTTAGAATGGGATTATACGTAAACTACTATAACTGATCCTCTACAGACTCCACATCATCGGCTGCCGTCACCGGCAGCCGTTTTTTGGTCTTAGCGCCCAGCAAACGTAACCGTTCCACCCGCCCCAGCAAATTCCCTCTACCCTCTGTCAAGCGACTTTGCGTCTGCTTGAAACTATCTTGGGTTTTGTCCAAATATTTCCCAAGCTCATCCAGTGATTCTAAAATCAATGCAAATTGGTCATAAATACCACCCGCCTGGCGAGCAATTTTTTCTGCATTGTCATGCTGCTTTTGAAAGCGCCAGATACTCTCAATCGTTCTCAAGGTCGCCATTAACGTGGTCGGGCTCGTCAACACAATATTTTGATCAAAAGCGGCTTTAAACAACGCTGGCTCATTTTGAAGCGCCGAAATATAAGCCGCATCAATGGGAATGAAGAGCAATACAAAATCAACGCTGGTGATACCCTCCAGCGCATCATATTTTTTATTGGACAACTGCTTAATATGATTTTTCACAGAATCCACATGGCTTTTTATTAACTGCTCTTGCTTTTCAAGATTGCTCTCAGACATCAAGCGCTCATAGTGAGTCAGCGATACTTTAGCATCGACAATAAGCTGCCTGTTTTCAGGCAAATACAAAACCACATCGGGGTTTCGAGTACTGCCCTTATCATCTTTATAACCAAGCTGGATATCGTATTCTCTACCCTTTTGTAGCCCAGATTCTTCCAGCAAGCGTTCGAGAATGATCTCTCCCCACAAGCCCTGAGTTTTATTATCACCTTTTAAAGCCGCCGCCAAATTGACCGCATCTTCACCAATCTTTTGCGTTTGCTGCTGCAGCTCGGTAATTTTTCCAATGAGCTGATTTCGATTAGCATTTTCATTATGATAAAGTCGCTCAATTTGCTGGTTGAACTCTGAAAGTTGGGTTCTCAATGGGCTCACCGTCAACGACAAATTTTGTTGACTCTGCTCTTGAAACTGTCTTTGTTTCTCATCAAAAATTTTATGGGACAACTGCTCAAACTCCTGAGTCAGTTCTTTACGAGTTTGTGTCAACAGCTCTTTTTGTTGAAGGATATATTCCTCTTGATGCGCCAATTGAGTTTGTAGCGATGAATTCTTCTGACTCAAATCCAACAATTGCTGCTCTTTTTGCTCCAACAACTCATAGGCTCTAGCCAGTTGACTCAACTGACCCTGAAGCCCGGCTTTTTCCTCAACCGCACTCATTAACTGCTGCTGAAGCGCTCCTGCTCGCTGATCTAAGGCCTCACACTCCTTGATACTCCAACTTAACTGGGTTTGAAGTTCATCGAGTTTGCTCTGCCAATATCGTTTTTGATGAATACTTTGCTGACGACACCAAAGAGCCGTCCCGACCAAGGCAATTAAAAAGCCTAAAAAGCCCGTCACCAAAAGCCACTGCTGAAAAGAGAGAGCGGACATAAAAAAAAACCTGTATCATTGATTGATGTGACTTTATGATAACACTTCCGAATTGATTAACGATAATGAGCACTGTTTTAGTTTTTGACTCAGGAGTTGGCGGACTCAGCATTGCTAATGCCATCATGACCAAACTTCCCTATGTCAGTATCAAATACGTCAGCGACAACGAAGCTTTTCCCTACGGTACTCAGGCTGAGCATGAGCTACTGGCTCGAACGCTTAACGTCTTGAAAACAGCCCAACCAATCATTCAGGCTAAAGTCATCGTTATTGCCTGCAACACCGCTAGCACCATCGTTTTACCAGCGCTACGAGCCGAATTCTCGATTCCTATTGTTGGTGTAGTTCCCGCCATAAAACCTGCCGCTGCATTGTCTACCACCAAAACGATTGGCCTTTTGGCAACTCCTGGAACCGTATCCAGACCTTATACAGATCAGCTAATCACTGATTTTGCAAGCCACTGTGAAGTCATAAAGTTTGGTTCAGGCAGGCTAGTCACTATGGCTGAAGAAAAACTTAGAGGCATTGCCGTCAACCCCAATGAACTCCATGAATTGCTAGCACCCTTGCACCTGAGCAAAATAGATACTGCCGTTTTAGCATGTACACATTTTCCACTACTGACAAGCGAACTATCAGAGTCTTTACCCCACATCAAACACTGGGTTGATTCAGGAGATGCCATTGCAAGGCGCGTCAGTGAATTCGTTGAAGCGGGCTCGTCAGTCTCTCATACCTATTATTACACTAAAGAAGAGCTGGCTATCCATCAACTTGAGCCAGCATTAAGAGAGCGTCAATTTAGTGCCTTTAACCTTATTCAAATGCAACAAAAGGTGTAATGCGCGCCAATTATTACCTGAGAGACTCATTTTGATAGACAAAGATGCTATATTGTTGAATGCGTGGGCGTTTTTAAAATTTTTTTGCCTTTTGTAAGCCATTTGCGTAAAAAGATGCTAGCCTTAATGAAGAATATATCCATAATTAGCCATAATCTGAATAACTACCTAGTGACGACCAGGAGAATAGTATGACCAAAATCTCATCCATTATCGCCGGTGGCATAATGTTGGGTTTAACAACCATCGCCCAAGCGAGCACTTTGGAAAAAGTCATCGCTCGCGACAAGTTGATTTGTGGGGTTAATACTGGCCTCCTCGGTTTCGCACTTGAGGAAGACGGACAATGGAAAGGCTTAGATGTGGACTTTTGCCGTGCCGTATCAGCAGCCATATTTGGCACTCCTGATAAAGTTGAATTCAAGCCTCTCGGCGGTCCTCAGCGTTTCACTGCTTTGACTAGTGGTGAAGTCGATATTCTCTCAAGAAATACCACCTGGACCATGACCCGCGATGCCACCCTTGGGGTCAGCTTTGTGGGAGTCACTTATTACGACGGCCAGGGCTTCATGGTAAAAAAAGACCTAGGCGCTAACAGCATTACCGATCTAACCGGCACCACGGTCTGCCTACAAAATGGTTCTTCCTCCCAGATAAACATGAAAGAATACTTTGAAGCTCAAGATTTAATTTACGACGAAAAAAACTACCCCAATGCTGACGAGATTCGGGCTGCTTTCCAGCGCGGTGATTGCAATCTCATAACCTCTGACCAATCGCAACTATACGCTCAAAGAGCGCGTCTTCCAGACCCTCAAAACTATGTTGTACTGGATGATATTATTGCCAGAGAACCCTTGGGTCCTGCAGTCAGGCAAGATGATATCGCATGGTTTACCTTAGTTCGCTGGGTACGCATGGCTCTTATTGAAGCCGAGTTTCTCAAAATTAACAGCACCAATGTCGACAGAATGCGAAGTGGCGGTGATACCGCCCAAAAACGCCTAATGGGATCAGAAGAATCTGATGATATGGGTGCAAAAATAGGTTTGAAAAAGGATTGGGCATACAACATCGTCAAACTAGTAGGAAACTATGGAGAAATCTTTGAGCGCAATGTTGGCATGCAATCAAAACTCAAAATTTCTCGTGGCCTCAATGACTTATGGATTCACGGCGGCTTGATGTATTCACAACCCGTCAAATAAATAACTCAAAGAGGGCCTGACTAAGGCCCTCCTCAAAAACATAATTCGCTCTGCATACCATGTCCATCAACCTTAGTTTTGACCGTCAGCATATTTGGCATCCCTATTCATCCATTACAAACCCTGGTCCTATTTTTCCTGTCGTTAGTGCCAATGGCGTTCATATACAGCTAGAAAATGGTCAAGAATTGATTGATGGCATGTCATCTTGGTGGTGTGCTTTACATGGGTACAACCACCCTGCACTCAACCAAGCGATCATAGAACAAACCCAAAAAGTCTCTCATGTCATGTTTGGAGGCTTTACCCACGAGCCTGCCATAAGGCTTTGCGAACATTTGGTTTCTTTAACACCTGATGGCTTGGACACCGTATTCTTAGCCGATACCGGCTCGGTATCCGTTGAAGTCGCTATAAAAATGGCGCTGCAATATTGGCATGGAACCAAGCCCCAAAAAAACAGACTCCTCGCCTTCAAGCATGGCTATCATGGAGACACCTTTGGCGCCATGTCTGTTTGTGACCCATATACAGGGATGCACCACTTATTCAGTGATACATTGTCCAAACAAATTTTTATGGAGGCGCCACCCTTAGGTTATCAAGCAGAAGCTGATACCAAATGGCTAGATCAACTAGAAACGCTCTTTAAAAACCATCACCATACCCTAGCTGCCGCTATTATTGAACCCATTGTTCAAGGGGCTGGCGGCATGAGATTCTACAACCCAATTTACCTATCGGCCCTCAGAAAACTTTGCCAAGAGTACCAAGTTTTACTGATTGTCGATGAAATCGCTACGGGTTTTGGGCGAACTGGACAATGGTTTGGCAGCAATCATGCCCAAATCTGCCCTGATATCATGTGTGTGGGCAAAGCACTCACTGGTGGCTATCTCACCCTAGCAGCCACCCTATGCACACAGCAGGTCGCTGAAACCATCTGCGAGCAAAATCCCGGAGTTTTCATGCATGGGCCAACATTTATGGGCAATCCATTGGCTTGCGCAGTTGCAGTGGCTAATCTAGAACTATTAATGAGCTGGCCTTGGAGAGAGCGAATCGCCGAAATTGAGCAAAAATTACACACCGGATTAATGCCTTTAATTCATCACCCAGCGGTTGCTGATGTTCGCACCCTAGGCGCTATTGGCGTCATACAATTGCATGAACCGGTCAAACTCATGGATATACAACCTAAGTTTGTCGAGGCCGGAATATGGCTCAGGCCCTTTGGCCGGCTCATTTACACTATGCCCCCGTTCATTATCAGCGACGTTGAGCTAGAACAACTCATTGCCGGGATAGTGAAGGTTTTGGGTGATTTTTAAGAGATAATTTGCTCATATGCATCACAACTTCTGTTACAATAGCCGGCTTTAAAATTTGAACATGTAGCCTGCTATGCAAGATGTCATTGACACTATTCTATCAGCCAAAAAATCCATGGGATTTTTTGGTGAGCGACAACTCCTAGAGCGAGGAAAGCCTCTAACTGAAAAGGATCTGTCGACAACTGAGCAAAAATACAACTTCTCTTTCCCAGCAGACATTCGCCAATACCTATTGGCCTTGGGCTCTGGTAACGTCAATGAGTTTTACATCCCCCATACCCACATGATTCATCCCCTAGACAATCAAAGTGGCAAAATTTCAGGCTTTGTTGTATTTTCGAGCGATAGTGAAGGCAATTACTTTACTTTTGATCCCAAGCAAGAATCCAGCCCTATCTATTTTTGCAGCTATGAGCCACTGGGATACTGTGCCTGCGCCGATAACATTGAAGACTTATTGACCAAGTTCATTGCAAACAACTACGATATTCGTGCTATTACGCAGAAGCTAAAACTAGAGCCCCTTATTTAATTTCCCAGATCGGAAGAGCGTCGTGTAGGGAAAGAGTG
>CAXQRU010000179.1:0-6862 GCA_964226685.1 Polaribacter sp.
CGGCGACCACCGAGATCTACACCAGCTTATACACTCTTTCCCTACACGACGCTCTTCCGATCTCCCAATTCTTAAGCCCTATCGCTTCTAATTCTTTGATTAACGCTTTAGGAATATGATATCCAAAAGGGTGATCTTCGTTAATCAATAAAAAATCACCTTCTAAAATCTGATAGGCCCACGTTGAAAACTCACTGATAAATGTATCTGGGTCTATTTTTGAAAAACTAAAATGATGTTGATCATTGTCCAATTGAAGAGTGATGCTTAGCTCTTGGTCGTTAGTCAATGGGGCGCCAACGTCGGGATTCGTTTTCAAATTAGAAATAGTGAGTCTTCCATTGGCAATACGGGCTAATTCGCTAAAATTACCAATAATCTCTTCAATAACATTTTCATCGGCGCAGTCCCCCAGAGAAAACCATATTTGACGATCTGAAGCGATCTCTGACAGTATTTCCAGTGCATTAAAATCATCGTCCTCACCGTCGTCATAAAGATCGAGCGCTTCCTCTCTCTCTTCTTCACTGGAAAGTAGGCCATATTGTGAAAACATATCAATGAGTGATTTGCCTGACATAGTTATTCCTCAATAGTGAATTTGTTTTCTGCGCCGTTCGAGTAAGCGACTGGCTTGCCTTGTTTTTCATTTTGTGGTTCAGATTTCGAAGGCCAACCACATAATTTTAATGTCGAGTTAATGGCTTAAGGTACCGAAACGCACGAAAACGTATTGGGTACGGCTTTTTTATTGCTATCCATAAGATATCCAATGGTACTCGACCAAACTATTTCATCTTTATTGTAGAGAACAATAAGTTGGCACTGTTGGAAAACACTATTAGCTGGGTAGCCGCTAAAGTTGGCTGGGTGCTTGGCAAAAAAGTCCGTAGAATAATACTCTATTAGATCTTTGCTCAGCACCATCTTTTCATCAAAGCATTCGGCTTTGATTTGGCCTCGGTTGTCGAGTTCTTCTGATAGGTATTTAAGGCTGTCTTTGAAGTATTGGCCTACGGTTCCGCCATCAACGGCGCATGCATGCTCTAAATGGCCAAATACTTGGTCGATGATGTTTGAATTTGAGCTAGCCATGGTGCTAGTGGCAAGCGAGCCTATTATAGCGAAGCGGGCGATCTTCATTATTTATTGCGATCAAAGCTCTTTGTGCTATTGGGCTGCAGTACAGAGGTGGTAATTTTCTCAAGCCGCTTGCGTAGGTCAGCTTCCATTCTTGGCAGATAAAAACGCACAATTTCATCGATCACTTTTTCATAGGGATTGCCCGGCTGATTGACTTGTTCTTCTAAAAGCTGGTCTTTGTTTTCACCTCGGCGGTTGCGAATGTGATCGGGTAAAAATGGGTTGTTGCCGCTGGCTTTTTTGGTTGCACTGGGTAACACGGGCGCGGGAATTTTGTGCTTTTTGAGCGGTGGTGTGGTTGAGTTTCTAATATCATCAATGGTCACTTGATTGCTGTGCTCATCGTCAATACTTTCTTCTAAAATCGGTATGTCGTCATTTTGATCTAACAATTGGCTGATGGATTCTAGTTGGTGTAAAAACTCTTTGGGTTTGGACATAGTGATCACCTTTTTACATTCATGTCATTATGACATCTTATGAGATTCAAGCGGATAGCCTCGGTCACGATAAAACTGAAAATGTGACCGAGTCGCCGCTAATATTTTCGGATCTTGCACCACTACTTCACAAACCCGATCAAATTGACTAAACCAAGCTGGTACCTCTGGGTGAAGGCTGATTAAGACGTCATGGTGCGCGCCGGGCTGATCATTCGTTAAATTGACAGGTTCGCTGTCACTGTCACCAATGATGCCATGAGGGATAAAGGCCTCTGGCTTAAAGCTCCATAGCATTTGGCTGAAGGCTTGAGGATCTTCCACGCATACCGTAATGCGGCGGTTTTTACGGTAGGCTTTCTCAATCAGCTTGCACGCAAATAACCAGCGTTGCTGGTTATCGGTACTGGGTAATACGTAAAAATCGATTTTGGTCATGCGTAATTCAATAGATACTCAACAAGCAGTGGCACAGGCCGGCCGGTTGCACCTTTGTTGCTGCCTGAATGCCAAGCGGTACCAGCAATGTCTAAGTGTGCCCATTTATAAGCCTCTGTAAAGCGAGATAAGAAGCAGGCGGCGGTAATACTGCCGCCTTCACGGCTACCAATGTTGGCCATATCGGCAAAGTTGCTGTCAAGTTGCTTTTTATACTCGTCCCAAAGAGGCATGTGCCAGGCTCTATCCCCAGTTTTTTGGCCGGCCTCTAGTAGAACCTTGGCGAAATTATCATCGTTACTGTAAAGCCCCGAAGCGTGCTTGCCAAGTGCGATGACACAGGCGCCAGTCAGGGTGGCAATATCGATCACGGATTCGGGTTTATAGCGCTCGACGTAAGTCAGTGCATCACACAGCACCAAGCGGCCCTCGGCATCGGTATTGAGAATTTCAATGGTTTGGCCAGACATTGAGGTGACGATATCCCCTGGTTTAGTGGCGCGATCGCTTGGCATATTTTCTGCGGCGGCTACCACGCCGATAACATTGATTTTAGGCTCGAGCGCCAACAGCGTTTTCATGGTGCCAAAGACACTGGCAGCGCCACACATATCAAATTTCATCTCATCCATGTTGGGGCCAGGTTTTAGACTGATGCCGCCAGTATCAAAGGTGATGCCTTTACCAACCAAGACGTGGGGTTTACTGGATTTGCTGCCGCCCTTGTATTCCATCACGATTAACTGCGCAGGCTCTTTACTGCCGGCTGAAACAGAGAGTAGGGAGTTCATGCCCAGCGCCGCCATTTGTTTTTCTGATAAAACCTGAACCGACAGCTTATTATCATTGCCTTTGGTCAGTTCACGCGCCTGCTTGGCTAGGTATGTGGGGGTACAGATGTTACCGGGAAGATTGCCCAATTCGCGGGTAAAATTCATGCCCTCACCAATGGCAACACCCAACTTAACGCCTTCCTTGGCGGCTTTTAGATGCTTTTGAGAGCAGACCACAGTATGGGTAATTTTCTTGGGCTTTTCTGGTTTGCTTTTGCAGGTGGTGAATTGGTATTCCCCTGTAACAATTGCTTGGGCTAGAGCTTGAGTTTTTTGCTCTTCTTCCCATGCCTCGACGGTAATGTCGTCCAGGCACCAACTCACTTTAGCATAGGCTTTGCCAAGCCCTTGTGCAGCCGTTGCGATGGCTTTACGGTAATCGCTGGCTTTTAGTGCATCGGGTTTGCCTAGGCCAATAAATAAGCAGGTGGTACCGAGTTCACTGATATAAAGTTTGCTGAGCTTACCACTGGCGGTTTCAATGACTTTGTCTTTTATACACTTTTCCAAAGGGAATTTGCCGAGCTGGGCGATGGTTTCAGTCGCGGTGGTTTGTTGATTAGCATCCACAACGGGTAACACAATACAATCGGCATTGATTTTTGCTAATTCAATAAACTTGGCTGAGACATTCATAAGGTTTCCTTATTGCTTGAGTCTGTTATGCTAGCGTCCTTTGACGCAGGCACATTTTGGGTTGCAAGATTTTAGGCAATCGCTAGTTTGCCTTTTACCAGCGCGAGTTGCAATTCGAGTCGGCAGTTTTTGTAAAATTTATGATCATTCAACGTTATTTGGCAAAAGAAGTTCTACAGAGTACCTTTGCGGTGACTTTTGTATTGCTTATCATCATTATGTGTGGCCGTTTTATCAAGTATTTGGCACAGGCAGCTGCTGGTAAAGTCGATGCCAGTATCTTGTTGGAGGTAATGGCTTACCGGCTACCGGGTTTTTTAGAGTTGATCCTGCCACTGGGTTTCTTTATCGCCTTGCTACTCGCCTATGGTCGACTCTATGCTGAGCATGAAATGACGGTGCTCTCTGCCTGCGGGATGAGCCGCTCTCAGCTATTGCTTTATAGTTTTCTGCCTGCAACGTTGATCGCCATTATCATTGCGGCTTTAAGCCTTTGGATCTCGCCCTACAGTTTGCAAAAAGCCCATTCTTTGCTCAATGCCCAGGAGGCCAAAAGCGATGTTGATACCTTAAAGCCCGCTCGGTTTCAGTCCATGCGCAATGGCACCATGACAACTTATACTAAGGATATCAACGGCGATGAGCTGTCCTCCATTTTTATCGCGACCCAAAATATTGAGGGGCAATTGCCCTCAGTGATTACCGCTAAAACTGGCCGTTTTGTGTTTAATGAGACCTATGGGCAGCGTTATTTGCTATTACGTGATGGCGCTCGCTACGAGGGCATACCGGGAACTGCGGATTATCGAGTGACGTTCTTTGAGCAATATGCCCAGCACATTGCTGAACCAGAATTTCAGGATCAGGGTTATAAACAGGTTGATGCCCAAAGCACGGCCGAGCTGATGCAGCAGGACAGCTTAGCCGCTAGTGCCACCCTGCAGTGGCGATTTTCGTTACCATTGCTGATTGTGATTGTGACCCTAGTTGGTGTGCCATTGAGCTATACCAGTCCGCGTAAAGGTCGCTATACCAAGCTGTTTCCAGCCATTATTTTGTATCTGTTGTACGTCGTAGGTTTGAACTCAGCAAGAGGGAGCATTGAAAAGGGCAAGCTGCCAGTTGAGTTGGGTTTGTGGTGGGTACATGCTGTGGTGATTTTGATTGCTTTGTTCCTCCTGGCGCTGCCTTCTTGGCGCCGTCGTTTGTACAAGGGTTAAGCGATGGCTATTCTTCCTAAGTATTTATTTAAAACATTGATCGCTACCATTTTTGTGGTTTTGTTGGTCATCACCTCCCTCGATGCCATCGCCAGGCTGATTGATGAATTGGGTCATTTATCGGAGTCCTATGATTTTGTGGCCATCTTCTATTATCTACTGTTAAGAGTGCCTTCGAGTATTTATGAGTTTATGCCCTTTGCGACCTTGGTAGGCGCATTGATTGGTTTAGGCTCCCTAGCGGCGACCAGTGAATTGGTGGCCATGCGCTCAGCGGGTGTGAGCCTGTTGCAAATTACCTGCGCTGTTATGGTGCCTGTCTTGGCCTTTATTTTGAGCGCTTTGGCCTTGGGTGAGTTTGTGATTCCTTATTCGGATCAGCAAGCTGAAAGCCATCGAGCGATCAAGCTTGGGCGCGCTCAACAGTCCGCCTCAAGGCAGGGCTTGTGGAGCCGACAAGGTAATGAATTTGTGTTTATCGCGGCCATTGCTCCCGGGGGTAAATTGACGCGAGTGCTCCGTTATCAATACGATGATCAAGATCGCTTACTGGCGGTCAGCCAAAGTGAAAAAGCGTTTTATGAGAGCACTGGGGTCTGGCAAGAACAATCGGTGGTAGAGACCCGCTTTGATGAAGGTAAAACTCAAGTAGTGACAGAAAGCGAGCGCTCCTGGGCATCGGATTTGAGTCCTGAGCTGTTGGATGTATTGGTATTGGAGCCTGATGCCTTAGCGATGAGCAATTTATACCAATATGCCTCTTATCTGGATAAACAATCGGTGACTAGTGACCGCTACTGGTTATCTTTTTGGGAAAAACTGTTGCAACCATTGGCGATGTTGAGCTTGGTATTGATTGCCATTTCGTTCATTTTTGGCCCATTGAGGGAAGTGACGATGGGCTTTCGAATTTTCACCGGCGTAATTGTTGGTGTTGTCTTTCAACTGAGCCAAAACTTATTGGGGCCAGCCAGTTTGGTGTATGGCTTTTCGCCTTTTATTGCGGTGATTCTGCCGATTATATTTTGTGCGGGTATCGGCTTTTATTTGTTGATGCGCGCTAGGTAGTTTTATCGAGCAAAATGGTTTGGGTGCCGCTCAGCTTATCGTGCAAGGTCTGTTTGTTACCATCAAACAGTGACCACCAGTAGCCAATTCCTGCCGCGGCTAATGATAGTGGGGCGAGTATAAGACGCACTATACAATGTTTCAATTTCAACGGTTGGCCAGCCCCAACCACTTTAAGTCGCCAGACTTTCATGCCCAACGTTTGTCCTTCCCTCAGCCAGAAAAAGCAGAAAAAGCCCATGAACATCAAAAATAAACCGACATAAAAGTCGGCCGTTCTAGGTTGTTCTATATCCACCCCTATCGCCTTGGCAATCATAAGGTACACCAGTGTATAGCCAACACTAACGCCAAGTAGCAACAAAAAATCATAACCAATGGCCGCAAAACGACGCCATAAAGGAGGGTAGTTCATAACCAAGCCTGATAAAAATGTGCGCTAATGGTAAAACAGATGAACTTAAAAATCGATACTGATCGAAAACCTGGCTTTGTCGTGATTTACACGTAGGCGATATTTGATGGCGATGTGTTGAGGGGTCCACTGTGACTCGGTATTGCTGTTGTAATGGTCCCAAGTTTGATCCAATACTCGATGAAAGACTTGTCTTAGCCGCTTTTTATGGTCAGCTGTGTAGTCCTCAGAATCGCTCCATTGGCTCCAGTCATTCAGCCATTGGTAGTTCATCAACTTATGATTTAATGACATAGAGTTATCTTTAATCGCTTGCGCTGACTGGTACAGCTCCTCATTGCTAAGGCCTGTGGTATCGATAACGCCAGCGTTTCGCCACCAGTAAGGCAAGGCATGTTCACTGCTCGATTTATTGGATAAAGAGGAAAAGTGAGAAGAGTCTAAGCTGGTATCCAGGAAGATGCTGTAATCACGACTATGAGCTAAAAGAGACAGGCACCCCAAACAAACCCACATTATCCAATGTGCGCATAGGCCAAGCAAACGCTTGCAAATGCGGGTTTGTTGCAATTTCATAATAAACCTGTTCTATCATCATTCTTTCTGTATTTTTCAAAAACAATTAGGGTTTGTACTGTAGTTATAGTTTATTTTTCAGATCGGAAGAGC
>CAXQRU010000180.1:0-3830 GCA_964226685.1 Polaribacter sp.
CTTCCGATCTCCTTAGTTGTAAAAATGACGGTATAACGTTAAATTATTGTCCGAGTTGTGGTGAGCGGTTGTAGCTTCATGCTGTGTGGAATAATGATTAAGGAGAGAATACGTGAGCGATAAAATTTCAATGATATCTGAATTCTTACTGCAATTGGATGCTCTTAAATTAGTAAACCGCAAAACCTACATTAGTGGCGGCGAGCGAGTAGAAAATTCAGCAGAGCACTCTTGGCATTTAGCGATGGCTTGTTGGGCTTTTGCTGAATGGTTACAAGATGATTATGACGTAAGTAAACTTATCCAGCTCGCCTTGCTGCACGATTTAGGTGAAATTGGCGCTGGTGATACATTCCTCTATAGTAGCGATAGGGATCGTGCTCATATTCAAGAGCGGGAAAGCGTAAAGCAGATAGCAGCACATCCAGGTAATCCAATTGCATCCATCGTTGAGCTTTGGGAGGAGCAAGAAGCTGGTAAAAGCAAAGAGGCGAAGTTGCTGAAAGTTATTGATCGTTTATTACCTTTTCTTCATAACATAACGAGTGAAGGGCGAGCTTGGCGGGATAATGGCATCAAAAAAAGTCAGGTTTTAAAGATGCATCAGTTTATTGAGAATGAGAATTCAGAAGTTTATAGCTGGTTTATTGCAAAGCTTGAATACGCTGTTAAGCAGGGTTGGTTAAGTGATTCCTAGTTCAACATTTGACTCCAAATCATGATAATGCTAGAGGATTACATGGATAACAAGCAGGAGCTTTTATCTCTTTTTAAGCCTTTCCATTCCGGTTCGTAAAGCCATTGAAAATGGCTTTCTTTTGAGACTACCTTGTTATCGGAATCATAGTGTATGTATGTTCGGTAATGACCGATAAGGCCAAACTTCTCCCAAACCTCATAAAATGATGCGTTATTAGCTTGAATATCTTTATAGTAGGCTATGCCACAAGGCTTGCCATTGAGTAGATGAACGTCCTCGCGACTCAGGTCAAGTGATACTTTGATGCTAAAGTAAGTCACGACAAAATAAAAAGCAGTGACTAGGAGCGCTATAATAATGCATGTGTAGGTGAGTGTTTTATTAAAAACTTTCATGCTAATATCGGCCCAGCGTCGAGTTGATCAATCCAGTTCTGAGAACACTGCTTTATACATCCTCAGATAAAATATTGAGTATGCGTATAAAAGCCTCTACTGAGTCCCAGGAAACCGATTCTTCCATGGTATGGTAACCAGTTGTCGGTACTTGTATTGTTGTGCCATCTACTAAGCCATTTGAGCTAGAAATAATTCGGCCAAGCTCGGTGCTACCTATGGAGCGGGGGGCTTCACCCTGGCTAATAAGCTGTTTATTTGTTTCTTCCATATACTGATCCTTGTACAGGTAGCTAATATTTTCTTTTCGGCATATCTCCTCGACCATTTTTGTGGTCGCGGTATTAAAGGAGGCATTGGCATCTTTCATTCTCAGCACGAGCTGCTGTTGATTGGCTGATTCAATATCAGGAAATGGGCTCGTATCTACCACAAATAAGCGGTTGGTCGAGCCACCAAAGCGGCGAAACCATTCGAGCAGGTAGCGCCAACTTTTGCCCGCTTCTTCCTGGGCGGTAAAAAAGGCCGTCCCTTGGAAGCCTAGGCTAAATAGGTGTACCAGCACTGCGGCAGACAAAACATTATCTAGTTGGCCAGATAGGCGATGATCGTCAATCTTCAATTTATCCTTAAAAGCAACCGGAGTTCCTGCCACAACACTTTCAAGACCATTGATCTCAAAAATGAGGTTATTTCGGTACTCGCAAATATAGGCCTTTTTAATCGTGCCGCTGCCACGATAAGCCCCCGACCAGGGTTCATAGGCAAAAACTGGCACAGACCGGAAACGCTCAGTGATTTTGGTCATCAACTCTTCAGAAACTGAGTTGTTTAGCAGATCCGTTCGGTTGGCAGAGATAAAAGCCGCGTATTGGAATTCGTTGGGGCCGGTACAAATCAGCCCGTGACGATCGATATGCGCAGAGAACATGGCGCTCGAAGGTTTACTACCCTGAGCGACCAGCAAGCCCTCATACCAGGTGACATTGGCTCCTCGCTCCTCTAATTCACGTTGTAGTACCCTAAAAAATGAGTGCTCAGCTCCTACAACGCTGGGTTGGCGAATGATGGTTTTTAAGAGGTCGACGAATTCATTGTTTATCATAATCAAGCTCAAGGTATTGAAAGGATAAGCTTGGGTCATACCCAAAGCTGCAATAGCTAAAGTATCGATGAAAATGCAGGGTTTTCATAGTCCTCTCATTAACATTTTGAGTATCCCAAATACCAAAACTCCACAGTTTTACATTTTGTTACAAAACCTGGCTTTTCGTAAAACAAAGGCTATGTCAGACTGGTGATTGAGTAGCGATCGTTTTTGTGGTGTTTATGGATGTTTGTTTAAGAGCGTTGAATCTATTGGCTTGGCTTATGCTGACTTTGCTTATCACAAGTTGTGGTGGTAGTGAAGGGGATGTTAGCTCAACTACAGGGGCTTGTGATAGTCAATTGACAAGTTCATTGCAGCAGCTAGAAACTAACGAGGACTTTACCTTATTGTTGAGCGACCGACACGGCTCTCTTTTCCAATTCAGTCGGGGGGCATCATCTCCCCAGGTATCCTATAAGTCGGCCTCTACATCGAAACTGATTACCGCTGTCGTTATCTTGCGATTGGTTGATCAAGGGTACCTATCTTTGGGCGATCGTCCACAAAACCATATTTTGAACTGGCCTATTGGAGCTGGCGATACCCTGTTTGATATGAGCTTGGAGCAATTATTGAGCTTTACATCAGGTTTAACTGTGGAGCCGCTTTGCATTAATAATCCACTGGCCAATTTTGAAAATTGTGTACAAGAGATCGCATTATCTAATAGAGGTAATGGGGCAATACCGGGGGATGAATTTTATTATGCAAGTACTCACATGCAAGTGGCAGGATTGATGGCCATTCGTGCTCGAAATGTCACTTCTTGGCAAGATATTTTTGAAGAATTTAAAGCTCAAACTGGCCTTTTTCTTACCTCTAAGTTTGATTTGCCTTCGTTTTCTAACCCTCGTCTAGCGGGCGGCATGCATTGGACAGCACAGGAGTATTTAGACTTTTTAAAGGCGCTTGCCGATGGCACTTTGTTGGGTGAGTCCTCCATGGCGGCCTTGTTGGCAGATCATACGGCCTTGAGTATTATTTCCAAGTCGCCAGCTATCGATACTCTAGGAGAAGAGTGGCATTATGGTTTAGGTTTATGGCATGAGTGTGCAAGTGTTGATTTTGACTGTGATAGTTCGCAAACGCGTGTTTCAAGCCCTGGTTCTTATGGTGCCTACCCTTTTTGGGATCGAGACTCTGGTTTGGTTGGAATCTTCGCAAGGCAAGGGTCTTTAGGTACCGGTTTTGAAGGGGTATTGTTGATGAGGGCAGTTCAAAATCATATAGAAGATTGGCTTCTGTGCCAAAATGGTTATAATCAGCCTCTATTGCAATAGTTTTTTATCAGGAGCTGTCATGCCCCATTGTATCATTGAGCACTCATCAAATTTTTCTGGAAAAGAGTTAGTGGCAAATGTTTTTAAAGGTACAATGGCGTCGAATTTATTTGAGCCTGACGGTTCTGATATTAAGGTACGAGCCATAGTATTTGATGATTATCAAGTCGGTGTATCTAACTCCAGTTTTATTCATATTGAGAGCTTTGCACGATTCCCCAAAATTCTGAGATAATTTGACTTTACCCTAACATATTGGCTCAAAGATGGCTTGGAAAAACCTAAAACAACGTAGTCTAGCCGAT
>CAXQRU010000181.1:0-20512 GCA_964226685.1 Polaribacter sp.
ACCAGCTTATACACTCTGTCCCTACACGACGCTCTTCCGATCTCTGGTCTTTATTATTTTAATGATTTTTTTAAGGCCTTCTTTGGCTGCCTGGGTTTGTTCGGGCATAGTCATTGCGTTCATGGGAGTCTTCTGGCTGCTACCCAGCCTTGGGGTCAGCTTAAATATGCTGTCGATGTTCGGCTTTTTGTTGGTTTTGGGGATTGTTGTTGACGATGCAATTATCGTGGGAGAAAGCGTTTACTCGCATCAGGAAACTCTGAAAGGGCCTGCGGGCGCCAAAGCGGGAGCCGTTTCCGTCACCCAACCCGTTCTCTTTGCGGTACTGAGTACCATGATTTTTTTCTCAGGGATGTTTGGCTTGCCCGGAGCTTGGGGCGATATTACCTATCCAATACCCGTGATCGTCATCACCTGCTTGGCGTTTTCTCTCATCGAGTGTTTATTGATTTTGCCATCACACTTAAGCAGCCGTCGAGACCAACCCGATGGCCATGATTGGTTTACTCGCTTTAGGCAATACTGTTCGGCGCAACTCTTTCGGTTTGCCAACGGGCCATTTAAACGCTGCTTGGCATTTTCGCTTCGCTACAACACCCAGACTATTTTAATCTTTATCGGCAGCTTCATCATTACCTGCAGTTTGTTTGCGTTTGGCTATGTCAAAACCAGCCATCGACCAGAGGTGGCCTCAGACTCGATTCGCATCACCGCGACCCTACCCGAGGCGTCACCCTTTAGTGAGTCGCTAAGAATCCAAAACCAATTAGAACAAGCGGCCAACGCTTTAAAAACCGATGAGAAACTCAATCAAAAAAATCAGCAGCAGCCCTTCATTCGAGCCATACGCACATCGGCCAATGAAAATAATGTCAATGTGACCTTAGCTTTACTACCCGCTGAAAATCGTGAAGTCACGATTTTGGATGTAAAAGATCGCTGGCGAGAATTAATTGGCCCCGTCAGTGGCGTGAAGGACTTTAGTCTCTCCTTTACCATCAATGAAAGCCGAAAAGCCTTGGTGTTCAAAGTCAGCTTGGCCTCGAATGATCTGGAATTATTAGAAAGAGCAGTTGATGATGTCAAACAAACACTGGCTGATTATAGCGATGTCACTCGAATCGAAGACACTCTCGAAGGCAATCGAATGGAGATTGATATTCGATTAAAGGATGAAGCATTGTCACTGGGCGTTTCTTTGGACACCATCGCCAGACAAGTGCGCCATGCCTTCTATGGTTTGGAAGTGCAACGCATTGCTCGCAACCGTGAAGATGTTCGGGTGATGCTGCGCTACCCAGAAAGCCGCCGACAAGCGGTTAACGATATTTTGCAAATGAAAATAGCCGTGAATGGGCAGCCCATTCCCATTACCACCCTAGCGGATATCAACGAGATACCTGGCCTTAGCAAAATAGAGCGAGAAGATCGACGGCGCAGCGTCGTGATTTCGGCAGAAACCGTCAAAGGTGTCGACGCCAAACAACTGACCGATACTATTTTGGCGGATAACCTTGATCGCTGGCAGCAACATTACCAAGGCTTTTCCATCAAGCTTTCAGGGGATGTCAAAGATCAAAAGGAATTAAACTCGACGCTAATCATCAATATGCTGCTGGCCACACTCGCCAGTTACGCCTTGATGGCCATTGCATTCAAATCCTACTTGCGTCCCATCGTCATTTTAACGGCCATCCCATTTGGTTTTATGGGCGGCATCTTAGGGCATCTGATTATGGGGAAAATTGTGAGCATGTTATCGATGCTTGGGTTTTTGGCCTGTGCTGGGGTGGTCGTGAATGATAACTTGGTGCTGCTAGATCGGTACGATCAACTCAAGGA
Source organism: Polaribacter sp. (assembly GCA_964226685.1). Lineage (GTDB taxonomy): Bacteria > Pseudomonadota > Gammaproteobacteria > Pseudomonadales > Cellvibrionaceae > CAXQRU01. The sequence continues at coordinate 1,843 of CAXQRU010000181.1, forward strand.
GAGCGTGAAAGATATCTATGAACGCCTGGTGCAAGCGGCGGTGGATCGATTTAGGGCCATCATCCTAACCTCCCTCACCACCTTTATTGGCCTAGCACCCATCATGAGCGAGACCAGCGTACAGGCCCAATTTCTAATTCCGATGGTGGTCTCGCTATCCTTTGGTGTGGCATTTGCCACCTTTGTAACGCTAATTTTAGTGCCAAATCTGCTGCTGGCAGGGGCACGCATTAAAAGGCTCAAGCCAGCAAAAACCACATTCTAAAAAAGTTGCTATACTCAATGGGTTAGTCAACTTTATTAGAATAACTATGGCCAGCAAAAACGCCGAGCTGAAAGATTTTGTATTTAAACCCGGACAGCTCATTAACATCATGCTTAACCCCGATGACCGCTCATTCAATGCGGAGTGCCTTTACGTGGGTATGTTACCGAATCAAACCTTGATCATGACACCCCAAACAGCGACATTTCCACGGCTTGAAAAAGACCACAAACTTATCGTTCGGATTACGACTTCTGATGGCAATATTCTATTTGTGGCTCAAGTCTCCAATATGACTGGCGGCGCACAACCCATCATTTTTCTACAAAAGCCTAGCTCAATAAAACACACCATTAATGACTCTATTGGCAGCATGGGTTTGGCTTTACCTATTCTAGCGAGCAATGAAGATACCGGCGCTCGCGGCATCACAGGCACATTAGATAATTTGAACATCAACAAAGCCAGACTCACTCTCGACAAGCCGCTTGGAGACCCTGACCAAGATGTGATCGTTAAGGCCAAGTTTGTGATTGGGCGGGTCAATAAAAGTGTTTCACTCAAAGCCCGAATTCTCAACGAGGAATTCGAAAACGATCGTTACATCTACCATATTGCCTTAGATGAGAAAGACGAATCCACCTTTCTCGTCTTATTCGGATTTATTTTCAGTGAAACATCGCGCTAGTCTCTAGCGCGGCGCAATCATATTTTCAGGGCGAAGGATTTCGCTGAGCTGCTCTTCAGATAACAAACCCTCTTCTCTCACCAATTCAATAACGCTCTTACTTTCCATCAGCGCTTGCCTGGCAATCCTTGACGCATTTTCATAACCAATATGCGGGTTTAATGCTGTGACCACCCCAATGCTGTTATCCACCAAATGACGACAATGTTCAGTATTGGCCGTAATACCCTCTAAACATAAAGTCTCCAACATCGTCATCGCCCGAGTTAACAACCGAATAGAATCTAAGGTATTGTAAGCAATTAATGGCTCCATCGCGTTGAGCTGAAGCTGCCCCGCTTCCGCCGCCATCGAGATTGCCAGGTCGTTACCCATCACTTGATAAGCCACCTGATTCATCGCCTCAGGGATCACGGGGTTAACTTTTCCAGGCATGATTGAGCTACCCGGCTGACGAGGTGGCAAATTAATTTCATTGAGACCAGCTCGCGGCCCCATACTCAATAAACGAAGATCATTGGATATTTTTGAAAGCTTAATCGCCAAGCGTTTAATCATACTCGAGAATAAAACAAAAGCGCCCATATCAGAGCTGGCTTCGACTAAATCGGTTGCTTGCACAAAGGGCAAACCACTAAAACGAGCCAACTCAGAGACCGCAATTTTTCCGTAGCGGCGATCGGTATTGATGCCTGTACCAATCGCCGTCCCACCCAGGTTAACCTCTAGCATCATGCCGGACAAGCCAATAATTTTATCGACATCCTCCCCGATCGTGGTTGCCCATGAAGCAAACTCCTGCCCCAAGGTCATCGGAACCGCGTCTTGTAACTGAGTGCGCCCCATTTTTATGACACTGGCAAATTCCTTAGCTTTCTTTTCCAATACTAACTTCATCGAGCGAACCGCATCGACTAGCTCACCATGAATCAATAAAATCGCTAAACGTACCGCAGTTGGGTAGGCATCATTGGTCGATTGCGACATATTGACATCATTGTTGGGATGCAAGCTTTTATAATCCCCCAATGGCTTGCCCATGATTTCTAAAGCCACATTGGCAATGACTTCATTGGCATTCATATTGGTTGAGGTACCAGCGCCACCTTGAATCATATCGACAATAAACTGATCATGGTATTGACCATCGATAATCGCATCGCATGCGGCCATAATTGCCCGCGCTTTTTCATCCTCCAGCGAGCCCAAACGCTGATTAGCACTCGCGCAAGCTTTCTTTACCATCGCCAGTGCACGCACAAACTTGGGAAAGTGATTCAACGGCACCCCGGTTAAGCGAAAGTTTTCACAAGCTCTCCAGGTTTGGATACCATAATAAGCCTCAGCAGGAATCTCCGCTTCACCCAAAAAATCTTTCTCAATTCGTACACTCATGTTTGGCTAACTCGCTTAATGAAAATCGACTACTTGGTAGCATAAAAAGATTTTTGAGAAAAATATAGATATAACGAAAGTCATAGGCTTGCTGCTAAGCAGCAGCATTGTCCAGGCAAACTCACTCCATCGAGACCGCGACTAGGGGCTGGGGCTGCCCTTTGGCCGGATTTTCTGTCATCAAGCCATCCCAATGACCCACCGCCTAACTCGATCGAAACCATATATTCAACCAAATTTATGGCAGCGCCTTTCGATTAGCTACCTACTTATCATCTCGCTTTTTCTTTAAACGTTTGCACAAAGCCGGCTGAGAAATCCCTAAAATTCTTGCCGCCAAGGATTGGTTGTTATTGGCCCGACGCATTGCTTCATCAATCAGTTGATCCCCCATATCCGCCAGAGATGGCAAAGAAATATCGGGGTTAAAGGTCACAGCCGACAGAACATCATTATTCTTACGCTTATCTGGCGTGATCACTTGGCGGAATACTTCCATCGACAACAAGCGTGACTGGTGACGACTAACCGCATCATAAACCAATGACCGCAGTTCACGAACGTTGCCTGGAAAATCATAATTCGATAGCAACACAGGCAATTCCGGTGGATAGCTAGGCAATGTTTTGCCAAGCTCTTTAGAGGCCACCTCAAGAAAATAATCCAACAATAAGGTGATGTCTTGTTTACGAGATCTAAGCGGAGGGATTTTTACATGATGCGTGCACAAACGATAATATAAATCTTTTCGAAACAACCCCTCGCCTCTCATATAATCCAAATCGCGATGCGTGGCGGTAATGATTCTGGCTTTTAACAAACGCGGCTTATCGCTACCTAAGGGATAATATTCACCTTCCTGCAATAATCGCAAAAGCTTAACTTGGTTTGGAATACTTAAATCACCAATATCATCTAAAAACAAAGTACCATTTGCCGCTTGTTCAACCAAACCCTGACGACTTTTATCAGCTCCGGCAAAGGCCCCTTGCTTATGCCCAAACAGGGTATGCGCGAAGGTGTCTTCATCCAACGTTGCCGCACTCACCGTCACCAACTTACCTTTTTTATTTCCACTCAAATGACAAGCCTTGGCCAAACACTCTTTGCCGGTACCACTTTCACCGGTAATTAAAATAGGCTGGGTACTTTTTGCGATAGATTCAATGTATCTAAAAACCGCTTGCATATTGGAGCTTTGAGTAATGATATCGCTAAACGTTTCAGGATTTTGTAATTCACTCTCTAATAGATTATTCCCTAAATTAGTATTTTCCTGCTTCATCTCTTGCATGCGGATGGTGCGCTTTATGCCCTCCAACAAACGCTCTTCCTCAGAGGTTTTAACAAAATAATCAAAGGCGCCTTGCTTTAAACATTCCACCGCTGTATCGACATTATTAAGACCACTAATGACAATCACCGCCACTTCCGGGTAATGTTCGGTAATGCTCACTAAAATTTCCTGCCCCGACAAATGCGGCATGGTGAGATCTAACAAGACAACGCCAATCGGCTCACTGGCCAACATCTGCATCACTTCTCGACTATCTTCGCATTGATAAATATGATTGATGCCACCCCTGCGCTCTAACAAAATACTTAAGCTGCGCAAATAAGATGGTTCGTCATCTACCAGTAACACACCAAAACTTGGATAAGGAACAAATTCAGACATTCGCCATTCGCCTCGCTGCGGGCAAGCTCATGGTCACTGTGGTACCACGGCCTTTCACCGATGAAAATTTCAATAAGCCATTATGGGCTTGCACAATACCCGCAGAAACGGATAACCCTAAACCAGTACCGCCTTGTTGTCTCTTGGTGGTAAAAAATGGATCGGTTAAGCGAGGAATATCGGCTTGGTCAATTCCAACACCCTGATCGGTCACTTGCAAAGCCACCATACTTTTAACATCATCATAATAGGTTTTCAAACTCACTGCCTGATCTCGAGACTGCAAAGACTGACAGGCATTCACAATCAAATTAATAATCACCTGCTCAATACGCTGAGCGCTGCCTTTAACCAAAGGCAAGTAGGATTGATAATGAATGGTAAAATGATCGGTCGATTTTCTAATGGATGAATCCACCAAACGCACAGCCGTTGCCAGTACCTCATTCAAATTCACCAAGGTTTCTTCAAGATCTTCCTCTTGCCTGGCAAAATCTTTAAGATCATTCACAATGCGCTTAATTCTTCTTGCACCCTCTTGCATTTCATCAATCATATAGGGAATTTCATCGCGCATTCGACTGTATCGTAAACCCGCCATCATAAAATCACCATTGGCTTGATAATGAGCCTCAAGTATTTCTTGGCTATCCGACCAAGCATCACTGATAACTGGTAAATTAAGCAACAGCAAGCCCGTTGGATTATTAATTTCATGGCCAATACCTGAAACCAAAACCCCAAGTGAAGCCATTTTGTCGGCCTGAATCAATTGTTTTTGCTGTACGCGTAATTCTTTCGTGCGCTTATCCACCTGAGACTTTAATGCCCGGTTCCACATTACCACCACACCCATTGCCATAAGTGTAATCAATGACAGCAGCATCGCCAGTAAGCCTAACTTTTGCCAGTTAAAACGAGAGGGTTCCTCTAACTGACCGAGCCACTTATCATAAATTTCTTGTTGTTTGCCAGTATTTTTTAAAATGGCTAAGCCCTCACTGAACAAAGCCAATGTTTGCTCATCGCCTTTTTTCACCGCATAGCCGTAACCTTTGGAGGCAAAAGGACGACCCACCACTTTAAGATTAGAAAGCCCTAATTCTTTTCCCCAATACAAACCGGGTAAGTTGGCCACAATCGCATAGTCATGCTGGCCTGATGAAAGCATCCGCAAGGCATCGACATGCGTCTTCACCGGTATAATATTGATGTCAAAATTATTTAATAAGAGGTAATCATGGACACTACCACGATTTTGAACAATAACTGATTTACCGCTGAGACTGGAAAGATCATCTACCTCAGCATAGTCACGTCTAGCAAAAATAGACTGCTGAATGATGGCACTAGGGGGAGCAAAGGTAAAATCATCTTGCCTGGAGGGCGTACTGGTCATACCTTGAAGCACATCAATTTCACCGGTACTGAGCTTTCTTCGCATGGTATCCCAGTTTCCCAATTGAATCTCAACTTCAAAGCCCATGACATCGGCAATGGCTCGGGTAATATCAACGTTATAACCAACGGGCTTACCATCTTTATCAAGATATTCGTAGGGAGCAAAGGCAAAGTCTCCCCCAACAACCACCACTGTCTTACTGGCCAAGCACAACATGGGCAGTAAAAGTAGAATACAAAAGGTGGTGTTTAAATGCATGTTGTCCAATTAATATCAGAGGATATAATGGCCAGAAAGGATAACACTTTGCACGAAAAGCGTCATCCGATTTTTTACCGCACTATGCTGCACCCGCACACTACAATGGCAACTACAGCCGTTACATATCCCTCAGTGATCTGAGTAAAATTCCCTGCCTTTGTACGATATGCTGAATCAGCCGCTCTTGATCTGCCTGCGACATCTCTAAAAATTCGACTCTCAAATAATACGCATCATCTTGATAAAGATCGCAATCAATCACTTTCGCCTTAGCCATAACGTGCAAATTTTCTGGCTTAAACACAAGATCCAAATGTAACAGTGTATCGCTTGATAAGGACTCATCAATCATAAACGCCATGCCAAACGCGCTGATATTGACTTCCTTGACGTTGTGAGCGACCTTTTTGGTCATCAAATTATCGAGTTCTAGCTGAGCCAATATACAATCGAGTTTTTTATTCAATGCATCAATGGCATCGACAATAGCGGGCGTACCTCGCAATGCATTCATACTCGCTTCAATGGTTTCGTTGTAACTAGCGATAAGCTGCAAGGCATCAACAGCCGCTGCCTTAGCATCTAATGGCTCGCTCTCGTGGTCGAGCACTCGATAGGTGACGCCTAAAGTGTCAGTTATTCGAAAAAACCGACGCCTATCATTGTCATGATTCATTAGAATATCTCTTCCGGTTGCAAATCAAATAAATACCCAGGGTCTAAATCCAAATCTCGCATAATATCTTGGCCATTTTCTTTAAGCAGAGCCTTTTCATCATCACTCAGACTATTATCTAAACCTTGATGAACGATGATTTCTACCCGCCGATTACGAGCTCGGTTGGCTGCCGTACTGTTATCAACGAGTGGCTCTGTGTCCGCATAACCGGAGACGGAAAAACGCTTTTCATTGATAGTGCCGCCACTCATTAAGGCATGTGCAACGGTCACCGCTCGGGCAGAAGATAATTCCCAGTTAGAGCGAAAGCGTTCCGTATTAATTTTAATGTTATCGCTATGCCCCTGAACTTCAATTTTACCTGGCTTCTTCTCTAATACCTTGCGAATATCATCAATCACATTATAGTAGTCTTCCGCCATTTCTGCCGATCCAGACTTAAACGAGCCCTTCTCGCGAATGCGAATAATGATGCGTCGACCCCGAGCTTCAACCTCGACCTCGCCATCGCGAATTTGTTTCTCCAAGGCCTTGGCCAGTTCGGCCGCATCTTGCGCGGTTTGATCCACCAAGTCCTCCAGTTGCTGGCGAATTTTGGCTTTGACTCCGCCCTCTTGACCCACATCGCCCTGCTCAATATCGTACTCAGCAGAGCAATTCACCTCCAGGCTCATCTCGGTAATATCCTGAGTGTATTGCCAAATTTCATTAATCGGCGTGGGCTCTGGGATACCCGGACTGAATTCCTTGGCAATGATACTGGTGCCTTTGGGCACATCCGTCACGTTCAGCTTGTTTTGCACACCAAATGCTTGCGCCATGGAACCCGCTAAGCGTTGGAACCTCATGGCATTCATTTCAGAAAAAGACAACAACAAAACGAAGAAACACATAAGCAGTGACATGAGATCGGCAAAGGTTCCCATCCAAGGAGGCAAACCTGGCACGCAGTTGCATTTAGGCTTTTCTTCTTCATCCATGATTAACCTTCAGCCGCTTCAACCACATCTCGCTTACCTTCGGGTAAGTAATTGCGCAACATGCTATCGATCACACGGGGGTTTTGACCATTTTGAATCGCGATCAAGGCATCGATCACCAAATTTTTTACCATCACTTCTTCAGCGGCTCGCAATTTCAGCTTATCGGCCATCGGTTCACAAAAGGCGTTGGCTAAAACGGCTCCATAAAGAGTCGTTAGCAGTGCCACCGCCATCGCAGGTCCAATCGCCTTGGGATCTGACATATTCGCCAACATGGCAACCAAGCCGATGAGCGTACCGATCATCCCCATCGCCGGCGCCATACCGGCCAAACTTCTAAAAATTTCCGAACCGGACGAGTGTCTTTGCTCAGCCTCTGTCCGCTCCTTTGATAAAATACCTTTGACCACGTCAGGATCATGGCCATCCACCAATAATTGAATGCCTTTTTCTAAAAAATCACTACTCACCTCTTTGCCTTCAAGGAATAGCAAACCGCCTTTACGCGCCGCATCAGCCAACTCTACGATTTCATCGATCAAATCACTAATATCGGGGCTTTTACTTTTGAAGCCTTTGCCGGCCACTTTGAAAACACCAAGAAACTGCCCCAAACCGAACTTAGCCATGACCGCAAAAATGCTGCCGCCAAATACAATAACCAATGATGGTATATTGACAAACATCCCCAAATCGCCACTCAATAACATAGTGACAACGATAAGAGCTACTGCGCCGATAATACCAATGAGTGTTGCTAAATCCACTCTGACCTCACTGAATTTTCAATCAACATTATTATGAGAACACCGATAAAAGCCGGAGTCTTCTATAATGAAGTCTAGTCAACTTTCAGCAATCTACACTTAAAATTAAGAAAATGGACGATTGACCCAACCGCCAAGCTCGGTTAGTGTGTTGGTTTTTAGTAGATCGAACCAATTATGGCACCTAAAAAGACACCCATTAATTTTGAAACGGCACTTGCGGAGCTTCAGTCGATTGTCAATGCCTTAGAAAAAAGTGATATGCCCCTGGAAGATGCGTTAAAGGCTTTTGAAAATGGCGTAAAACTCACCAGAAGTTGTCAACAGCAACTCAATGACGCCAAACAACGCGTTGACCAGTTGATTGAGCAAGATGGCGAGCTAGCGCTAACACCTTTTGAGCGAGACCATGACTAATCCTGTTTTCAATGATTTCACTGACTTTTGTCGCTGGCAAGTTGAGCAAACATTAACTCAAGTTATTTCAAAATTACCCTCAAGCCGACTCACCCAGGCGATGGGATATTCCTTACTGGAAGGCGGCAAACGCGTGCGCGCGATTTTAGTTTATGGCGCTAATGCCGCGCTTGATGACATCACACCGGCCACCGATTGCGCCGCAGCCGCCATTGAATGTATTCACGCCTACAGCCTCATTCATGACGACCTACCCGCCATGGATAACGATGAACTCCGCCGAGGTAAGGCAACTTGTCATATTGCATTTGATGAAGCTACCGCCATTCTGGCCGGAGATAGCTTACAAGCGCTCGGCTTTGAATTGATCAGTGATAGCGACCACATCAGCAATGACCGAAAAGTAGCGATGATCTCTGCGCTCGCTCAAGCTTCAGGCGCATGCGGGATGGTCGCCGGACAGGCTCAAGACCTTGAGGCTGTGAATAAAAACATCAATATTTTTGAGCTGGAACATATGCACAGGCTCAAAACCGGGGCCTTGATGAATTGCGCAATTACCTTGGGCGTACTCGCATCAGATAGCACTGATCAACAAAAAAATTTGGCCCTGCGCGAATACGGCAACGCCCTTGGCTTAGCATTTCAAGTTCAAGATGATATTTTAGATGTCACCAGCGACACCCGCACGCTCGGAAAAACTCAAGGCGCTGACCAAGCTCTCAATAAACCTACCTATGTGAGCATTCTCGGCTTGCAAGGTGCTCAACAGAAGGCTCAGGAGCTGTACCAAAATGCCATGGACGCCTTAGCATGCTTTGACCACAAGGCTGACCACCTTCGCCATCTAGCCACTTACATCGTTCATCGAACGCATTAAAAGCGCATTGATAAAAATGCCAACTCATCCTAATAATAACGGTGTCAGCTTATAAAAAATTCATATAAACAAAATGGAAATGTGGGTGGTAAGACTATAAATGTCCACTATACTCAACTCAGTGATTGAATATTTGACTGACCAAAGGACCACAGAGAATGACAGACTACCACAAACCGTTCATTACTATTGAACAAATTGAAGATGCTCTAGAAGAGCGACAATTACCGGATAGAAGAGAGCTAAAAGCTGCCATCCAAAAAGAAATTGCCGAAGACAAGCGCAAGAAAGCCGATCGACGAAAAAACAAAAAACAGTGACAGCTCACGCTGTCACTGTTTATATAGAAAACCCTGCCAATCCACACAGTAATAAAATCTATTGTTCGCTCTCAAGTATTCTCTTTTCAGCACAAAAATAGAGACCACCATGGAACGTTTCCTCAACATCAGACAAGCCACCATGGATGATGCTGAAAAATTACAGCTGTATTTTTCAGATATCATTCAAGAAAATTTACCAACGCTCTTTAGCAGGGATAGCGCACCTCAAACGGAGAGCTGGGAGCGTTTCATTGGTAGACATCAAGCCAACTCACTACTTCTCATCGCCGAAATACACTCACAAACGGTTGGCTTTTTGAACTTTAGTCAATATGATCGTCCGCAATGCACCCATAGCGGTGATGTGTCAATCACCACCAAAAAACAATGGCGATCCCAAGGGATCGGACAACAACTGATAGCAACTTTACTACAATGGGCAAATCAAAACCCGGTGATTTCTCGAATTGAATTAGAGGTGTTTGCAAACAACCCAGCGGCTATTCACCTGTATCAAAAAAATCGATTTCAGATAGAGGGTGTCAAGCGCAACGCGGTGCTTGTCAATGGCGAACTGATTGACAGCATACAAATGGCGTGGCTCAAAGCCACACCCAACAAGGATTAGTGACCGCCCATCACCTTATCAATTTCTTCGGGTTTATCATGAACACCAAAACGATCCACAATGGTTTCACTGGCCTTATTGAGACCAATCACTTCTACCTCAGCACCTTCGCGGCGGTATTTAATCACCACCTTATCCAAAGCACTGACGGCGGTAATATCCCAAAAATGCGCATGGCTTAAATCAATCTCAATTTTAGATACCACTTCTTTAAAATCAAAAGCATTGATAAAGCGCTCAGCCGAATTAAAAAAGACTTGACCATGAACTTCATAACGGCGGCCCTGATCGGTAGGCTCTGAGAGCACATACATAAAATGGCTGATTTTATTGGCAAAAAATAATGACGCCAAGAGTACTCCAGCAAACACACCCCAAGCCAAATTATGTGTACCTACCACAGTGATCACCGTTGCCAGCATCACAATATTGGTGGAGAAGGGATGCTCTTTTAATTTAAGAATGGAGCGCCAATCGAAAGTCCCGATACACACCATAAACATCACAGCGACCAATGCTGCCATAGGAATCACAGATAGCCATTCATCCAAAAACACCACCAAGCACATCAAAAACACGCCGGCAACCAATGACGATAATCGACCCCGACCACCAGATTTTACATTGATGACCGACTGCCCGATCATGGCACAACCCGCCATGCCACCCAACAAACCCGCACCAATATTCGCGATGCCTTGCGCTTTACACTCCCGGCCTTTATCACTTTTGGTATCGGTCAGTTCATCAACAATATTGGCCGTCATTAATGATTCAAGTAAACCAACAATCGCCAATGCCATGGAAGTCGGTAAAATAATCCAAAGGGTTTCCAAGGTCCAAGGAACACTGGGCAGTAAAAAATACGGCAGCTGGTCGGGCAACTCGCCGCGATCACTTACTGTTGGAATCGACACGTTCAAGCTTACCGCAACCACCGATAAAGTAATAATACAAACCAGGGGCGACGGTAATAACTTGCCAATTTTGGGAATCAGGGGAAACAAATAAATAATGCCTAAACCGGCTGCCACAAATAAATAAATATCGAGAGAAAAATTATCACCCGTCACTTCGGGCAACTGCGCCATGAAAATAATAATCGCTAAAGCATTCACAAAGCCGGTAATGACTGAGCGAGAAACAAAACTCATAAAGCGATCGACTCTTAAAACCCCCAGAATAATTTGAATCACACCCGTCAATAACGTCGCGACCAATAAATACTGCAACCCAAGCTCAGCGCCATAGTCTTTGACGAAGTCGGCCATCAATACCGCCATCGCACCCGTTGCCGCTGAAATCATGCCGGGGCGGCCACCTGCAATGGCGGTAATCACGGCGATACAAAATGAAGCGTACAAACCGACTTTAGGATCGACACCGGCCATCACAGAGAAGGCGATAGCTTCTGGAATCAGAGCTAGAGCAACCACAGTACCGGCAAGAATATCGGCGCGAATATTACCGAGCCAGTCGACTTTAGGGGAAATGAGCATGACAAACCTACAAAAGGCGCGCAGTCTACCATAGCCTGAGCCAGGACTCTATGGTGAGTTATTAATCAGTCATCGCTTAATCGCAAAACCTCGTATAATAAGCTTTGATAGCACATCGCCGGAGTCAGCCATGCCAAAAAGCCTTTTTTTAACCCTCTCCAGTCTTTTGCTGTGCGCCAACTTAGCGCAAAGTAACCCATTAAGCGCTTACCATGATTACACCATGAAAGTCAAAGCCCTATCTGGCGTCATGGCTTCAGAGCGCCTACAAGCTCTTATCGCCTCCAAAGTCGAGACGGGTGTAACGCTAGAAAGTATTAACAGCGACGACCAAGACATAGCGAACGAACTTCAACCCTACAGCGATGATGTTGAAAAATTGTCGGTCGATCAGGGAGTCATCACCGTGCATTACTACCCCATCGAAGGCAAGTCTGCTCAGCTCACCTTAATACCCGAAAAAACCGATAACGGCTGGTTCTGGGTATGCAGTAGCGACTTTTTCAAAAAAGAATATTTGCCAAAGAGATGCCTAAAGGATTAGCTATGCTTTTTGATATAAATACAATTTAAAATCACCCACATCCTTGAGCGCGTGAGTATCGGCCAAACGCTCCCGACCTTTTGCTGAAAGGCGGTGGGCGTGAGGCGTCATGGCCAGCAACTGAGAAATGGCCGCTTGAGAATCCAGTTGCAGCGGCACCTGCAAAGAGCGCTCCTTAATTAACTGAAATGACTGGCCAAAATAATCTTGATGTTTTTCAGTTAAGTATTCGTTGACTTGATCATAGACAATCGCTCTCAACGAGGCCAAATGTTCACGCCCAGGCCCCGCATAAAGCACGAAGCCACCTGGCTTTAGCACTCGCAAAAAAGCGGCTTCGTCAACGGGTGAAAAAACACTCATGATAAAATCAAAGCTCGCACCCACAAACGGCAAACGATGGCTCGAGGCCACCGACCAATGCACGGTTTTACAGCGAGCCGCACTGGCAATCGCAGGTTTAGAAATATCGACACCATAAACCTCGGCATTCACCATATGCTGCTGTACATATTCGCTGTAATAACCCTCTCCACAACCAGCATCCAATAGTGTTAAGCGCTCCTGATGAGAGCAAGGCTCACGAATAAAATTAACAATAGCTTGAGCAAAGGCTTGATAGTAACCCGCTCGCAAAAACTCATGACGCCCCTTGACCATATCAGCATTATCACCCGGCGCCTTAGTATTTTTATGTTGAGCCAGTAATAAATTAACATAACCCTTTTTGTGGCAGTCAAAACTATGACCGCTCACACAGCGATAGGATTGTTCAACCTTTTCAAGAAGATTTTCACAAACGGGACAAGCATACAAACTGGCGCAGTTCATCTGGAGCGTTTAGAGAGATTGACACCGGCCGACAAGATTTCGTAGTTCACTGCAATACTATTGGCATCCGCATTAGTTTGAATGACTTTAATCGCATTTAAAACATCTTGTTTAAAACTTACCTCGATAGGGCCACCCCGGCCTGGCCAAATTCTAAATTTTACACGAATAAAATGTTTCCCCGAACTCACGGTTTTCACATCTTCAATTTCTGGATCAGCTCGCAAAATACCTGCAAATTGCTCAACAAAACCATTGGCCAAGCGGGTGATGATCGATCGATATTGATCACTTAGGCTTTCATCCTCCACGGTAATATCAACCAGGCAACGTACATAACCCTTGGGATAATTGATAACATTAGTCACCGTGCGTGTTGGAATATACACATTGGCACCCATGGGGTTTTGCAAAATCACAAAGCGCATACTGACTTCTTTAACAATGCCAACCTGACCCGAAATTTCAACCATATCGCCAACCTTAAACAAATTGGTCATAATGATGGTGAAGCCATTGATAACATCTTGCACAATGTTTTGAGTACCAAAACCAACCGCAATACCAATGACTGACGCACTGGCAATATAGGTTCCCACAGAAACCCCTAGCTCCTGAATGACGATACCCACCGCCACAAAATAAATTCCAAAAACCAACAGACTTGACGACAAACCCGCAAAAGTTTTGGTTCGATTTGAACGCACCCTGGAGGAAAAATGGCGCCTGGCTTTCGCAATTAACCGAACAATAACATGCGCCACTACAGCCACCGCAACAATCGCAACGATTTTACCTGCGCCAGTCAAGTGACCTAAGCCTAAAGAGCTAAACATAGAGTTACCAATGAAAAGAAGCGTTACATCCCTGTAACTCGTAAGATTAAAGTGAGTCGATTGCCGAGTTAAAAATGGCCGAAGGACGCATTGCAGCACTCACCTTCGCAGGATCAGGACGGAAGTAACCGCCGATATCAACCGCTACACCTTGAACCTTATTCAGCTCATCCACAATCGCCTGCTCTTGCTCGGCTAGGGTTGTGGCCAGCCCGGCAAATTTTGCTTTGAGTTCACCGTCTTCATCTTGCGCGGCCAATGCTTGTGCCCAGTAAAGCGCCAGATAAAAATGACTGCCGCGATTATCCAACTCACCCGCTTTGCGCGAAGGCGATTTATTATTTTTCAAAAACAAACCGTTAGCCGCATCCAAGGCTTTTGCTAATACCGCAACTTTGGGGTTACTGTGCTTATCACTATAATCTTCTAAAGACACAGCCAGAGCCAAGAACTCGCCTAAGGAATCCCAACGCAAATGGTTTTCTTCAACGAATTGCTGCACATGTTTAGGCGCCGAGCCACCCGCACCGGTTTCAAATAAACCGCCACCGGCTAATAGCGGCACAATGGACAGCATCTTAGCACTGGTACCCAATTCTAAAATGGGGAACAAATCGGTTAAGTAATCGCGCAAAACATTACCGGTGACCGAAATAGTGTCTTGCCCTGCTTTCACTCGTTTTAGCGTGTATTCGGTTGCCTCTACCGGTGATAAGATCGGCAACTCCAAACCATCCGTATTATGATCTTGCAAATAGGTTTCCACTTTTTTAATCAGGTTAGCATCGTGAGCGCGCTGACTGTCTAACCAAAATACCGCTGGGTTACCCGTTGCACGAGCGCGAGTGACGGCTAATTTTACCCAATCTTTAATCGGTGCATCTTTGGTTTGACACATACGCCAGATATCGCCTTTGGCAACGGCATGCTCAAAGACCACCGAGCCATCGTCTTTGGTCACCACAACTTTACCATCAGCGGCAATTTCAAAAGTTTTATCGTGCGAACCATACTCTTGTGCTTTTTGAGCCATCAAACCGACATTGGCAACATTGCCCATGGTTTTCACATCAAAGGCGCCGTTGGCTTTACAAAAATCAATCGTGGCTTGATAAACACCCGCGTAACAACGATCAGGGATTAAGGCTTTGGTATCATGCAATTTGCCATCTGGCCCCCACATTTGACCCGATGAGCGAATCATCGCTGGCACAGACGCATCGACGATGACATCGTTCGGGCGATGTAAATTGGTAATGCCATTATCAGAGTCCACCATAGCCCAATCCGCTTTGGTCGCATATACCGCCTCAAGATCGGCCTTGATAGCGGCTTGCTCATCTGCGCTTAGCGACTCAATCTTTTTGTAGACATCACTCAAGCCATTATTTTCATCAACACCCAGCTTTTCAAAGGTATCGGCGTACTTTTCAAAAACATCTTTAAAATAAACCGTCACCGCATGACCAAACATAATCGGGTCTGAGACCTTCATCATAGTGGCTTTAAGGTGTAACGATAACAACACACCATCGGGGGTATTGTTCATTTCGTTTTCAAAGTAGGCTCGAAGTGCATTAACACTCATCGTCGAGGCATCAATCACTTCACCCGCTTGCAGAGGCGTGCTGTCTTTAAGCACGGTGGTATTGCCATTGGCATCGATGTGAGCAATGCGAATATCACAGGCCTCAGTCATCACCGCCGATTGCTCACTGGAATAAAAATCGCCATCGCTCATATGAGCAATACAAGATTGTGAGTTAGGGCTCCACGCACCCATCGAATGTGGGTTGTCTTTGGCATATTGCTTAACTGGCGCCGCCACACGACGGTCTGAATTACCCTCTCTCAATACTGGGTTAACCGCACTACCCAGTACCTTGCTATAACGCGCCTTGATGGTTTTTTCCTCATCATTCTTAGGCTCTTCCGGGTAATTGGGGACCATCAAACCCTGTGATTGTAACTCCGCAATGGCAGCGGTTAATTGAGGGATAGACGCACTGATATTGGGCAGTTTGATGATATTGGCCTCAGGAGTCTTGGCCAACTCACCCAGCCAGCTTAACGCATCTTCTTCTCGTTGAGCTTCACTTAAAAACTCGGGAAAGGCCGCCAAGATTCGACTGGCAAGCGAAATGTCTTTCACACCCACACTGATACCGCAGGCCTTGGTAAAGCCTTGAATGATCGGTAAGAGTGAGTAAGTCGCCAATGCAGGCGCTTCGTCGGTTAAGGTGTAAATAATATCTGGCTGTTTTTGGCTCATGAGCATTTCCTTTATTGGCACAGCTTGTGGCTGCAATGTCGTACGATAATAAGGCCCGGAGTATAACAAAAAACCCTCTAAAGCGTTATCGGCGAATTAAATCCTTAGGTATCAGACCAAACAAAACAAAACATATTGCGCCAAACAGGTAACAAAAACAGCAGCATGACTCAAATTCAAACAAACCTTACAAAAAAATTTGACATCAAAAAAGACTCGGGGTAACGTCTCAGGCTAAATCACATTTAATCATGTAGGAATCTCTTAGGAACTACTTTAAGGAACAAAGTATGAGCGCAGCCCTAGCCGCCGCCCGAGTTGGCGATCCCATTGCACATTCATCTAGCTTATTTGGTTTCATTGTCGGAGCCGTTGTTGGTATTGCCGTCGGCGCCGCCATTGTGGCCGCTACCGTTGCCACTGGTGGCCTGGCGCTAGCGGCCGCCGTCGGTGGTGCTGCGGCCATCGCCGGCTCAACAGCAAAGATGGGTCAAGCTTTGGGAGAGAAATTCACCAATATCACCGGAGCCATTGACAAAGGCGCCTCCCAAACCTTTATCAATGACCGCAAAGCCGCTCGCGTCACAGACCTCACCAAATGCAGTAAAATGGGTCACAGCAGCCCGCCACCACTGATTGGCGAAGGCAGCCAAATCGTATTTATTGAAGGCGAAGCCGCCGCTCGTGTCGGTGATCGTATCGTCTGCGGCGCCAAAATTGCCGAGGGCAGCGCCGACACGCTCTTTGGCGATGAACCCAAAGCCTATCTCGCCATTCAATCAGAAGTCCCGCAATGGATGACTGACCTGGCCGACGGCGCCATTAAGTATGGCTCCTACCTAGCATTGGGTGCTGGCGCTCTAAGCGTACTCACGGCTGGCAGCCTGTGCGCCATGATTCAACAAGGTGGCGCGTTTGTCATGGCCGAGTTTGGTGATCAGATCCTAGGGTTTGCCGGAGAACATATTGGTTATGCCATTGGCGGTGAAGAAATGGCCGCTACCTTTAGAACGGTTGGTGAAACCATCGGTTTTGGTTTAGGATTTGTTGTCGGTAGGCGCACCTGCTCAGGCCACCCGATCGATGTCGCCACCGGCGAACTCATTTGCGAACACACCGACTTCAGCCTACCCGGGCCGATTCCTCTAGTTTGGCATCGCACTTATTTATCGAGCTCAACCCTAAACAACGATCTGGGCCACAAGTGGCATCACCGCTATGATATGGAGCTAGTGCAACGGGCGAGCCTCGAGAAAGAAGCCATTGTGGTGCGCCTACAAGATGGCCGAGGCGCCCTCTTCCATTTACCCAAGCCCGGCAAACCATGCTTCAATGTAACCGAACAACTGGTGCTCCATAAAACCGATGACGGCTACCGCCTGCAAGATTTTGATGGCCTAAACTACTGGTTTATGAGCGCGCACGATGCCCCATCAGCCTCAGTAGAAAAACGCTTTTGGCTAGACGCCATTACCGATGAGCGCGACAATCAAATCTGGTTTTCAAGAAATGAACAGGGTCAGCTCGACTGGATTCGCGACAGCGCCGGTCGCCACTTGGACATTATTCGCAGCAATGATGGGCGACACATCAAACAGGTGCGCCTGCTCAACCCAGATACCAACCGTTACGAATCGCTCGTACGCTACCAGTACAACCGCAACGGAGACCTCAGCGGAATTATCGATGGCAACAACCAACGCGCCGAGTTTGAGTACGACAACCACCTCGTCATCGAAGAAAAACACCGCGGCGGCTTTACGTATTACTTTGAATGGGACGATGCCAGCCTGGGCACTCAAGCCAAAGCCACCAAAACTTGGGGCGGCCCGCTAGATAAGGCGCGCTACTATCGCGAGCTTAGCTACAACGCAGGCACACGCACCACCCGCGTACTCGACGGCCGCGATACCATCATGCAGTATGTTGTCAATGAACGCGGCTTGATTCACTTAGAAATCCAGCCCAATGGCGAGCAAACGGAAACCCTGTATAACGCGCTAGACCTGCCTGAAAAAATCATTCACCCTAACGGCAGCGAAGAGCAATACTTCTATGACCACCTGGGGCGCTTGCGAGCCAAGCTCAATGGTAATGGCGACAGCAGCAGTTACCTATACCTCCTCAATCGCATTGGGCCAGACAGCCACCATTACAATAATGTCATCTGCCTCACTCAGCCAGATGGCGGCACCCACCGCTACCACTACAACGCCTATGGCGAGCTGAACCAATACACTGACCCAGAAGGCCGCCACACGCGCTACCTGCGCGATATGGAAACCGGCTTAACTCTAGCAGTCGGTAGCCCCAAAGGCGATT
>CAXQRU010000182.1:0-6317 GCA_964226685.1 Polaribacter sp.
TGCTATTAAGAAACTCTGACAAACTCAATGATACGCAAAGTGAAAAACTCCAAAAATTACTGGCTGAAAATAGTAATTTAAATACACTTTACGTACTTAAAGAGCAGCTACAAGCTTTATGGAAGGCGCCAAGCATTGAAGAAATGCAAGCACGCTTGGATCAGTGGTGCATTATGGCTGAACAGACAAATATGCTGCATTTAAAAAAGTTTGCCAAGTCACTTAACCAGCATCGTGAAGGCATTTGCAACTATGCCAAACACCGGCTGACCAGTGCGAGGATAGAGGCTGGCAATGTGAGTATTGGCATGATTCGAAAACGGGCTAGGGGAATTCGAGATACAGAATACTTTAAACTAAAAATCAGGCAAACATCTTTGCCAGATAATGATTCCATGTTCTATATGGCAGATTAATCAGCGTAAGAAAGCGGAGAACAGCCAATGCGATTTTTGTTTTTCTTACAAAATCAATGGATTAGCATCCATCGATTTTGCCGGAACATCCATATAAGCTGAACTTGCTAGGGTCCATTGCCAGCTCGATGGCAGCAAAGCTTATAATCACAGGGTTCCACCATTAAAACGGTATTGACTATGTCTGTTCTTTTAGCATGTTGAATTGAATTTTTAAAAAGTTAGCAATTTATTTAAAGAATTGAGACCATTTTGAATGCCATAATGTGTTCATGAAAAACTAATTCGCAAAATTTAACCTTAACCCTATTTTATTATGAATTATAAACTCCTCAATATCATCGTTATCATAGCAAATGTTCTTCTAATATCTGCCTGTGGTGGCTCAAATGATGAGCCTACTACAAATACTAACCCTGAGAGTGAAGTGGAGGTGGAGCCAATCGAGCCTGGAGGTGGTGGTGATAATGGCAACGCTACAGATCCCGTTGAAGTCTCGGTCAAGGTCGCTACGGAAAAGTTAATGATTACACCAGTTTTAATTTATAAGGATGAGCCTACAGAGGTTCGCTTTGAGGTTTACTTGGACTCTGCACCAACAGGTACTTTAGATCTTGTGCGTATAGATCCTGAGGGGGATGATTTTATTGTAGGGTCACTGGTTAATGACGGAACTCAAGGCGATGCTGTTGCAAACGATAACATCTATACGTTTTCAAATGTTCAGACAGTTTCTACAATTGAAACACAAATTTATCAAGTGCAAATCAATGAAGCAGACGATCCCCTAAGTCGAGCGACCAAGGCTCAAAATGTCCACGTTGTTAAAAAGCCCTTTATCAAGCAGCCTGATCCAAATGCTATGGTAAGTGACGGATTTTCTTCGTTTCCAGTCAATCAGATAACGGTTCAATTGAGCGATGCCAATAATGATGAGGTCACGGCCAATAAAGTGGCTGAGTCTATCAATGGTATGGTTGTTGGCTACTTGCCTATCATTGATCTGTACCTCATAGAAACGCCCAGTGCAACAATTCAAGAGCTTAATGAGCTTCAGCAGGTATTAGAAAACGACCCACTCGTTAAAACGACCGTTAAAAATTATCTATTAGCTGCGGCCGAAGTAGAGAATGATATGACACAATTGGAAATGAATAATGGGTCGAAAGTCATACCATACCAAAAGATAGGCGTGTTTGACATGTGGCAGTTGATGGATGATGCAAATGCTCCAAGCACTATGATTAAGATAGGAATTGTTGATAGCGGCATCAGCCAGTCACACCCAGAGTTCGATAATTCTTCCATTGTTGGTCTCCAGGTTGCTAACAATGATGGGCATGGCACTGCAGTCGCCAGTATTATTGCCGCTGAGAATGATGCATCAGGCCACGTAGACAATATGAATGGTATCATGACCGGCCTGCCTGGGAGTGATAGGGTTCAATTAGTATCCCCATCGAGTAGTTTAACTCACTTTTCAACACTGTATGGGATCCATCAATCGGTAAAATTAGGTGCCTCTGTGATAAACCTAAGTCTTGGTTCTACCCTCTTTCTTAGTAACCCTCCTGCTAATCAAGATGGAGTTATCACCAATCAAAAGGATTTTGATAAGCGCAAAGAAGCCTATGAGCTTTTTTTTAAAACCTATGATCATGTATTATTTGTGGCGAGTGCGGGAAATGAGTCTATTGATGCACGGTTTAATCTTCCTGGGGGTTCAATTAGGTTGGATAACTTGCTGACTGTGGCAGCTACGGATAATAATGATGAGCCTACAGGTTTTACGAATTATGGCGCTGTGGATATTGCGGCTCCAGGACATCAAATTCATACTGCATCGGTCTACACACAAAACCTCTACGCCCAAGTTGATGGCACCTCGTTTTCAGCACCGATGGTGACGGCTGTTGCTGGTATGCTGCTGTCAATAAACCCTAACCTCACGCCTAAACAGTTAAGGGATCTTTTACTAAAAAACGCGGACTATATTGAAAGTAATTCTAAAAATGTGAGCGGTAGACGGTTAAATGGAGCCGAAAGTGTTAGGGATTTGCTGAATCAGGATGACTTTGTTATTTGGACAAACTCGAAAGGAAATCAATTGTTAAGATTTGTGGATAACGCCTGGCAGTTACGTGATTACACTCTTCAGTCCTCTTTGCTTGAAGATGTGCCGAGTCATGTGGTTGATTGGAGAGGCCATTTTGTCAATGGCAAGCCCACCAGGCGCTTATATTGGAATGCAAACTCGCGCTATGAATCAGGTGGATTTTCCAAGCAAATTTACAAGGGTAGGCGTTTATTTGCTGAGGCCCCAAAACCTGTTATGGGTGCCACCATTCAAATTGATAGTGAGGGTGATGAGTGGTTATTGGCAATATGCATTAATGCTGAAACCAATGAATTTGAATTATATTCACGCCCTTTGCTTGGGGATAACCAAAACCTTGAAGCCATTGAAGCCATGGTTAACCACCCTGAGTTAGAATGGAATTTGGTGGGTACTCAAATCATACCGGCGAATTACAAAATTGATAGACCATGGAAAATTAATGGTAACGGCAAAAAAGCAGTAACCATAGCCGCTAAGAATAATGAAGAGCGCTTTGAAAAGACTGATGAGGCTCATCTGGATCTATCTCTTGACACTTTTAAGTTAACCATCGTTGAATCTAATAATGGAAGGCTTCAAGGTGAAAAATCATGGAAAGATAACCCACAGTGTGAGGATTTAGGTAATGGGGATTTTAAGGGTACTTACCATAGGGAAGAGGAGCTTTCAGGCAGTGGCCGTCATTTAGCAGCAATAGATTATAAAAATTTGGAATTAGAGAGAGCAATCGTTGAGTTTGAAGAAGAGCAGCGTTTTAAAGCGAAACATTTTAGCTCCGACCAAGATGATATCAGAGCTGTATCTCATCAAGAGAGTGAAGACTATACTTACAAAGAAACCTTATTGGCTTTTGGAAATAGCTATGTGCTTTTTGGTCAAAGTTGGGATCAGGACGTCGATGTAAGCTCGAGTGGGCAGTGGGATATTAAACTCAATGGCGTCGTCACTTATACTGGGCATTATGAATATACCAATGTTTTATACTTAGATCTTCGTTATGATCATATCATTTTGGGCTACGGAATATCGGAAGAGCAAAATAACTTTGATTATGAGGATGGGGTGAGGCTCGCTAACCTTAACTATAAAGACTATGTCGATATTATGGTCAGTACAAATGGCAAAAATACCGTGGTGGACAAAGATTTTATCAATGAGTCTAAACAATCTTCTTCGGAAGCGTGGCCTTCTACCGCCTTTACGAATATGCATAACAAGTTATGTAAAACAACGCCTTTATCTTACAATGATGTAGGAACGGAAAGTATTGATAAGTCTCTTCATTCACCCTATAGCTTTATACCATTTAAAACTATTCAACATGCGATTGACTTAGATGGAAATGTGTTTATGAAGCTTGATGAATTTTTGACGCTCGACAGATATGATGGGCTACAAAAGACCCAATATCACTATTTAAGCAATGGGGACATTAAACAAATCATTGGCGAAGAGAGTGTTCAAGTGTACGGAACCATGAGATAGGGGCGCTTGTAACTCACTAAGCTGGGAATCAATAAAATTGGAGTCTGTAGCGCCTAGACTGCGTCACCCTTTCATGTTGCAATAGTTAGGAAATTTTACATTGCTAACGCTATCAGGGTCATCATGGCAAAGGCTTGAAATTTCACCTTGGATGCTATTTTTAATTGCTGGCATATCCGTTTTTTTATCTCCAATCATGACACGAATGCCCGCTTCTTTGGTTTCATGATTAACATAAATGATATAGCGGGCATCCTCTTTCTGAAAAGCAAGCTGAGCACTAGTGTTACCTTCTTCGGTATAGGTAAAGTTATCTCTATCCAATGAGGACTCTGGCGAAGGATATACTAATTCGACATTGTTCTCTTTATCAATCAATAAATAAGAGATATATCGATCGTTCGATTCATCTTGCTCAATAGCGAGAAACAAAGTTTTACCGTTTGCGAGGTTGAATGATAGTTGTGAAACTGCTTTGTCAGGTACAAAGATCAGTTTTTCAATAGACGTTTCTTGACCGGTTGAAGAGTAATGGGTTTCAAATGTCTTATATAAATAGCGTGTTAGCCAAAGCTCTTCTTCTATCTCCTTATACAATACGGCTTTATCATTTTGCATCTTGTAGACGTAAGTCAGATGATAATCCAATATCTCTAACTGCTTATCGATATGGTTGACATGAAAGTTTTGATGTCCTGAAGCTAATGCTGAAAGAGAGGCATTTTCTTTAAAACCATCCCCTTGTGCCAGAAAGACTCGGTAACAAGGGTGTTTGTGCGCCTCGCAATCCAAATAACCGTAATTTGGGTTGCCCCATAAAATAGCAAAGTCTCGTTTTCCATCAAAATTAATGTCTTCATGTACGAGAAAAGAGGAGACATCATTTCCGAAGCTATCAGAAACACCATGGGTGGTCAGATCAATAACTCCGTAAGCCGCGCCGCCTTCTACAGAAATTAATGGTTCATTCTCGGTCTTTCGAAATACATCGATACGGATTTGGTCATAATGCACCCTTGTTAAAACAGCCCGAAATTCATCAGAAAAGTGCGGAAAATCTCGTTGTGCAGGGTTGGCGTATGCAGGTGAGAGTAGGCAGAAACACAAGGTAAGGGCTATCCAAATTTTCATGAAAACTTCTCCATTTATGTAAATTTCCAGCTATATATCTGTCTGAATGCTAGAATGTGACGGCTTGTTGGCGACAATATTTTGGCGTCAAAAGGCTCTTATGCTAACTCAATGACAAAAGCACATCTCCCGGTTTTCGAGGCTCGTAACAATGTGCTTTAATGCTATTGTTGCAGGGTATGTTTCACAAAGCCATTACATTCTATTACACTGATCTTTAACAGGCTGTTGACTGGCTTAAAGAGCACAACGATATTGATCGAATCAGCAGAACTAATGATTTTCCCACACCGGCAAGGTTTTACCTCCACCGAATATATAACTCTCAAAATCACTCAATGAAGTGTATTCATTATGGTTGGACACTATCGATTTTTGCGAGTCAACGAACAAACCATGCCCATAAAAAATAGGTGTAACTAAACGATCATTATTGGCATCAGTGTTTATCAACAATAAGTAGCGGATGTTATTTTCACCCGTATGCTGATCTTTTGGCGGACTTACACCCGTTGAAAAGCTTTCACATTGGTTCCCAAAAGGGCCATATTGATAGACGGGGTAGACCTTCTGTGAAGTATATTTCGAATCCGAAGATTGAATAACCTTAAACTTTGCCAAGTTTGAGCTGTCATGAGGCAAAAAATACCCTTTGACAACAACAATTCCACTTTGTGATAAAAAATCGCTAGGTGCGGATCTAGCAGGGCTGCAGGCCAATGCTGATTCAAAACCAAGCCCTATAAATATCACCAATAACCAATACCTAACCATTTATAGCACCTGTTTTGATTGTGGATGTATGATTGTCAGTGGTATTTTGTGAAAATCACTCTTAATTCTAATGCCTTCCAAGATATCACCGCGAATAATGTTGCCCTCATAGTCCAAGTCATAGTCATCCGTATTACCGAAGTTGATGGTTATGGTTTCACCGACTAAACTTTTTGTTCTTGAGTGCATTTGATCAATCCTTATTGCTTTATTTCGTTTAAAACTTCATTAATTTAATATCTGTTTTATTGGTAAAAACATAAATATACGATGTGCCTCTTGGTTCAGGAAATGCATGGCCTTCTATGGGTATTGAATAGGTGGCTCGCCACTCGCAGAGATCGGAAGAGCGTCGGGTAGGGAAAGAGTGTATAAGCTGGTGTAGATCTCGG
>CAXQRU010000183.1:0-4810 GCA_964226685.1 Polaribacter sp.
TTGGTGCCGATACGTCATGCCCAGTTCAGGATCATTTTGGGATTAGAAAATACTGGCTTCATTGTAAAATTTTTTAGCTTTTGTCCAGAGTTATTTACTGTCAGTATTATGGTAGATAATACCAACGCCCTCATATACTAGCTTCGTTGTGCTAATATTAGTAAGGAAAGATTGTTCTCCCCATGCGCTATGAAACCACAAGATAATAGGGAATTCATCTGAGTGATAGTTGGTATTAAAATCGATATCGTCATCACTCGTATGCATGTATAAAAAGAAATTTGACATTAAAAAGTAGATAAGAGCTTCTTCAATACTGGCAGGGAATGGTGCCCAGTCATTGTATGAAATACACTTTTCATCGAAAGCCCAATCCCCAGAAAACATCAGTTGGTGGTCTTTAGTATACCCAAATTTCCATACTCCTTGATTTTCATAAATTAATGGGGTGACAGCGTTGTCGGTATCTACTGTTAGAGGGTTAACAACATCGAGTAAACCGCGTTTTGTATTGTGATCTAATATTCCCGGTTCAAAGGGGAATGGAGGTGATTGCCAAAAATACCCAAGAGCTTTGTATAACTTGCGTACTGCTTTTGGGGTATTTAAAGGCAGTTGATTGGTGTTTAAAGGTAAACATTTAACTCCTGTCCATGCACTTATAAAATTAACCGCATCATCGATAGATTTGATTTTCATCCCAGAATCCAAAGGCTAATCTCCATACTTAATCTCAGTAATCACCCACTCAACTGACCCATTGGGAGCCGTTACAATGGCCTCATCACCGACTTCTTTTTTCAGCAGAGCGCGGGCCATGGGAGAGTCGATGGAAATGGTATCTTTATTTTCAAAAATTTCATCGTAGCCGACAATGCGAAAGCGTTTGCTCTCTCCCAGTTCGTTTTCGACGCTGACCCAGGCGCCGAAGAAGACTTTGCCTTCTTGGGCGCTGTGATAGTCGACGATTTTTAATTCTTCCATGCGCTTTCGCAAATAGCGGACGCGCCGGTCAATTTCTCGCAGGCGTTTTTTGTTGTATTGGTAGTCGGCATTTTCGCTGCGATCACCTAGACTCGCAGCCCAGGAAACTTTCTGAGTGACGTCTGGTCGCTCGACGCGCCATAGGTGGTCGAGTTCTGTTTTTAGTGCGGTAAAGCCTTCTCGAGTAATCAGTGGTGTTCTCATGAATTGGCCTTCACATAAGGAACCGTAGGAACTTTTTCGCAGGGGTTAAAACCAAATTGATCGGCGTAAAAGGCGTATTCCACTAGCAGAGAGTGCTCGATGGTGGCGGCTTGTCTGAAGCCATGACCTTCCTCTGGGTAGGTCACATAGGCGACATTGATTCCCTTGTTTGCCAAAGCATCAACCATGGCTTCGGCTTGATTGGGTGGTACGACTTTATCTTTTAAGCCCTGTAGAAAAATCACGGGACTGCTAAGCTCTTCAATATGATTAATGGGCGAGCGTTGGTCGTAAATATCAAGATACGCGGGTTCATAGGGCGCAATTAATTGGTCGAGGTAGCGTGCCTCAAATTTATGGGTATCTTTTGCGAGTAGGTGTAAATCGCCAATGCCATATAGACTGGCGCCGGCTTTAAAGAGCGGCTGCTGAGTGAGTGCGGCGAGTACAGTATAGCCGCCAGCACTGCTGCCTCGAATAATCAGTTGCTCGGGGTTAACATCACCGCGCTTAACCATAAAGCGCGTGGCCTCGCAGATATCGTCAACATCCGCCACGCCCCATTGACCATAGAGCTGATGTCGAAATTGCCTACCAAAGCCGGTGCTGCCCACGTAATTGACATCGAGCACAGCAAAGCCACGGTTGGTCCAAAACTGTACCTTCAGTGATAGTGCCGAGCTGGTGGCGCCGCTGGGGCCGCCGTGGCACATGACAATCAGTGGTGGCTTTTCACCTTCTGGGCCAGTGACCTTGGCGTGACAGGGAGGATAAAAAAAGCTGTGAATCGCGCGGCCACTAGCACTGGTAAAAACGATGCTCTCTGGTGTGGCAACGTGATCTTTAGGGATTAAGGTTTCACTTTGGCCGATGCTGGTTAAGACTCCATCTTTCCAGGAGATCAGTTGGGGAAGTTGGTAAGTGCTTGCGCGAATAAAGCAGGCTTGGCCGCTGCTTGAGTCAACCTGCACGCCCTCGATCATGGCGGCATCTTGTTCGATCCAGTCAAACTCGTTCGTGGACAGTGTGAGCTTGGCGATGGACCAATAACCATCTTGAGTATAGGCGCAGATCAATGTATCTCTGTCGATCACGCCATAGCATGACATACCAAAAACCCAGGGTGGTGTGGCGAATTCGGCTTGCAGCATGGTGATGCGCTCGATATGACCGTTTTTGCTCACGCTGTATAAATTCCACCAATTATCTCGGTCGCTGACAAAGAGCAGGCGCTCGTCATCCAGCCATCTGGGCTGACAAATGGCTTCATCACCGCTGCCTACTATTTTGCGCGCAGCTGATGGTTCATCAATAGGCGCACTCCAAAGTTCGGTCACATCCCAAGGCATATGGGGTAGATTCCAGCTCACCCAGGCTAATTGGGTACCATCTGGGCTGAGTCTGGGGTTGGCGTAAAAATCTCGGCCGCAAGCGAGAGTGGTGAGTTTAGGTTCGTCGAGAGATAAGCTAACGAGTGAGTTTTCTACTGTTTCGCCATGGTGCTCGGCGACGGCGATCACTTGCCGGCCAGAGTGATCGATGATGAGGTCAGCGAAGCGATAGTTTTCAAACTCGCCAATGATGACAGGCTCCATCGACTGCTCGGTATCGATGCGGTAGACTTGTTGATCATCGCCTGCGACAAATACCACCAGCCCTTGGCTGACGGTATAGCTACCACCGCCGTATTCATGAACTTTACTGCGGACATCAATGGGGTGGGGCGTTAACTCCACAGGGGTTTGATTGGGTTTTTGGCACATGATGGTGGTGCGACCCCGTTCGGCTGGCCTGCGCTCTAGCCAATAGAGATCGCCCTGGTCCCACTGGGGTTCGCTGATGCTGACTTTGCCTTCAGTCAGTAATTGGCTGGTAATGATAGAAGGCCAACTGCCGTAAGGTACACGATTTTTTTGAGTCATAAATGGTCCCATATGAATATGATTGAGCACTTAGCCTCTCGCTTAGCCGATTACTCGGCCCAAGGCGTATGCGTTGCCCTTAGTGGAGGTTGTGATTCTACCGTCTTGCTGCATATGCTCGTCAAGTTGCGCGAGAGCGGGCGCTTAAATCAGCCGTTGAGAGCCATTCATATTAATCATCAATTGCAGGCTCAGGCGGCACAGTGGTCTCGTCATTGTGAAGCTAACTGTCAGCAATGGCAAGTGCCGCTCACCATCAAAGAAGTGCAGGTACAATCGCAAGGCGAGGGGTTAGAGGCTGCAGCTCGAACCGCTCGTTATGAGGTGTTTGATCAAGCGCTGCAGACAGGGGAGGGCTTGCTATTGGCTCACCATGCCGATGATCAAGCGGAGACTTTATTGTTCCGATTATTGCGAGGTAGTGGCGCCAAGGGCTTGGCCGCGATGGCGGAGACTCGTGCTTTGGGTGCGGGCGCTTTGTATCGGCCGTTGTTGTCGGTCACCAGTCAACAGATAGAAGAGTATGCGCATCGCCACAATCTTCAATGGGTTGAAGATCCCAGTAATCAAGATGATACTTTTGATCGAAATTTTTTGCGCAATCGGTTATTGCCGCTAATAGAAACGCGATGGCCTTCGGCTAAAAAAAATATCGCTAAAGCCGCACAGCTACTACAGCAAAGTAATAGTATTGTGAGCGATGTCATTGCCAAAGAGTTTAAAGCACTTAATTATCTTAAAGCTCGTTTAGGCAGCGCGGTTGATGTAAAGGTATTACGTGCTTACTCGATATCATACCAAGCCGAATTGATTCGTTATTGGTGCCAGCAAGAGAGGTTGCCAGCTCCCGATTTTACTCAGTTTGAAAAAGTGTTTGAACAATTGGAAAAAGGCCAAGATAGCAGTTGGAAGGGAGCTTTATTAAAACACTTTAACGGCCGCCTTTATTTATTGCCAGATCGTCAAGCAAAAGAGTTTGTAAGCTGCGATTTGACCTTGGGCCAATTGCTATTGAATTCAGAAAGTTCTTTGGAAGTGCTGGAGCATCAAGGTTCAGGGTTAAAGCCAGGCAGTTACCGTGTTCTTATGCGCCAAGGTGGTGAGCGTTGTAAACCAGCAGGGCGAGCCCGCTCGCAAACGCTTAAGCGTTTATTACAAGAGTATGAATTGGAGCCTTGGCTTCGATCCGAAGTGCCGTTAATTTATAGTGGGGATACCATTGCGGCGGTGGGGGATTTGTGGGTGTGCGAGGGGTTTGTTCAGCACAATGGTTATCGAGTAATTTGGTGCTTAAGTCATAGGGATAATTTGCAATACAAAGATAGCAACAAATGAACAGAATGTTGTTGAGTTAATGATAAATTTGAATTTTTCAGGGACTTTATCTTCTAGCATCGAAAGTCCGAGAGAAGCCATTAAAAAGGCAAGAAAATTAGGAAAAGAAATAAAAAACATTAAGGAAAGGAATTCACGGCAAAGTTGAATTTTACAAGAGGGGTAAAGAAATACTGACTCCACCAGTAAGAATAAAAAATAGCAGCCAGCGCCTAACCCAATTAGAAATAATATCCATCCAAAAAATGCTTTCATAAGTACCAGCGCCCTTTGGCTTCAATATCGCTAGCTTTTGTCATCAGCCATTGTGAGCCGCTTTCTGTTATTTCTTTTTTCCAAAAAGTCGCTTCAGATCGGAAGAGCAC
>CAXQRU010000184.1:0-23676 GCA_964226685.1 Polaribacter sp.
CAGACGTGTGCTCTTCCGATCTCTCCAAAGCGATAGCATCGTGTGAGAAATTAAAGCTGACATCTTTATCCAGCATTGAATAGGTGTTAATCAACTCCTGCACCGCATCGATGATTCCTAACGTTTCTAGCATTTCTATACGGGTAAACTTTATAAGATTACGCGAGCTTTGATAAATTTCATCATTAATGTGTAATAATTTTTCGAGACTTGCCTCATGCTCAGTTCCACTTAACGACTCAAGTAATTGGCGCAACTCAAGCTTGGTGACAATCAACTTTTGATTAACGGTATCGTGTAGTATTCTCGAAATTCGCTTGCGCTCTTCATCGATTTTTTCATGATAGGTGGCCAACACGCGCCGAGTTTGATCGTGCGAGGTCTCTATTTGCTCTTGCTTAACATTGCCAAACACACAAAAAAGGTAGACGGCCACCCCTAATACTGAGAGCAGCGTAAAACCTATATGAATCGGGTAGAGTACGATAATAACCAGGAGAAACAACCAGCTCCACATAAACACGGTAGCTGGCTGTGAGCGTTTTACAATACTTAAATAACTACCAACCGCTAAAGCAAAGACAGAGACAACAATGAAAACTAGAAATAGTGTCTTGTCCATTGCATACTTTAGCTCATTTTTTCAAGCGCGGCTTGACCACTATCACCAATGTTCACACCAAGTTTTTTGGCCGCTTCAGAAACAGCAATCACTGAGGCTGATAACATTTCTTCATGATTATTAACACCACTCACCAAGGCACAGGCTTCACCGGTTTTATTGCAAGTTTCTACATTAATGTAAGCACACGCTAAAAAGCCTTTTTCTTCTTGTATAATCAAAAGCGGCTTGGCCAATTGATAGTGTAAATTTTCTGTTGCTGTTATTTCTGTCATAGTCAAAGCACCTTAGTTTGAGAGTTAATTTTTTCGAGAATTATCGATCAGTTCATCGATCTTTTTGTTGCCGGATACCGCAATAAAACTTTCCAAAAACTGGGTCTGATACTCAATGTTTGCCGGCTCCTCAGCCAACTTCGAAATATCAATATTTAAGCAGATAAAGCCAATCAAGCCGTAACTGTCATCAAATAAGGGTATGGTCGAGGATTTAATCTTTCTACCATCTTTTAAGGTCAAACCATATGAAATATAGCTACCACCGCGATTGGCCAAGATGCTGTAGTCCTTAATCAGCTCTATACCAAAGTTAGTAGTGGAGTCTCCAAGACGGCGACCGGATATCGGATTTTGAATTGCAACCACAGACTGCAGAGGGTTGCGGGTATCGTGTAAAACGATCTCCGTATTGGTGCCTTCAAAAGTTTTACCGATACCATTAACAATGTCTTTGTAGACATCAAACAATCGATCTTTGTGCTGAGAAAGCTCTTTAAGATCATCATAGATCTCGTTATCGAGAAGCTTTCTATAACGCGCTTGTTCGTCGCTATTGAGCAACAAGTTCACGTTGTTACCCTGACCTAGATAAATCAAGTCCGCCGCCGCTTTTAAAGACACCTTCGGGTTTTCGACAAAATGATCCACCGCTTTCATGAACACATCTTTATCCAAAGCCAAGTGACCATCGGCCACTTTAATCGGGTACAGATCTGGATAAGCCGCCAGAGGTTTACCGGGCAGCACGACCTTACCCTTAGGCTCATTGGAGTTCTCATTGATGAAATAGGCCGTTAACATGACGATCAAGACCGCCGGCAAAAAGCCTAAAATCAACTTATTGAGCATACTGGATGACTGGCTCATGGCTATTTCATCTTCGCCAGTGCATCAGAACCAGTGTCACCCACCTTAACGCCTAATTTAGCCGCAGGCTCAGATACCGCAATCACCTTAGCTTTCAACATATCATCATGAGTGCTAACACCACTGACGATCGCACAGGCTTCACCGGTTTTATCGCAGGTTTTTGTATTGATGTAGGCGCAGGCCAAAAAGCCCTTTTCTTCTTTAATGATCAACAGGGGTTTTTCAAGTTGATAATTCAAATTCTCAGCAAAGCCAAATGTGGATAGTGAAAAAAGGATACAAGCCAGGATAGTTTTGTTCACAAGGACCTCTATAGTAGTGTGCAAGTTATTCGTCATGGGTTGATAGCCGACCATGGCTTTTTATTGTTAGCCAGACAATCTATCAAACTTACCCCTCTATAAATAGAGTATTTTGCGCCAACCTGGGTTTTTGAGAATCCCTTGGCAGTCTTTCGCAAAGCACCCTTCACTTTAGGATAGGGCTTCGATAATACCCCCAAGGCATGTACAATGGCGCTTTTGCCTAGCAAGAGCAACCGTATGGATCAAGAAGACAAGACACATTTTGGCTTTCAAGAAGTCCCCACCAGTGAAAAGGCTGCAAGAGTGGGCGATGTCTTTCGCTCCGTGGCGAGCAAGTATGATCTGATGAACGATTTGATGTCTGGCGGCATCCATCGCTTATGGAAACGTTTCACGATCGAAATGTCGGCGGCCCGCAAAGGCCAGACCATTTTAGATATTGCCGGTGGCACTGGGGATCTAGCCTACCAATTT
Source organism: Polaribacter sp. (assembly GCA_964226685.1). Taxonomy (GTDB): domain Bacteria; phylum Pseudomonadota; class Gammaproteobacteria; order Pseudomonadales; family Cellvibrionaceae; genus CAXQRU01. Next base: position 2,550 of record CAXQRU010000184.1, read on the forward strand.
TCAGGCATTGTTGGCGATGAAGGCCAGGTTATTCTGGCCGACATCAATGAGGCGATGCTCTCAGTGGGTCGCGACAAATTGATCGATCGCGGCGCGGCCAGTAACCTCGCTTACGTACAAGCTGATGCGCAATATCTGCCCTTTGCCGATAACTCCATCGATTGCATCACCATTGCCTTTGGCCTTAGAAACGTGACCGACAAAGACTTAGCCATCCGTTCGATGTTGCGCGTGCTCAAACCCGGCGGCCGCTTACTCGTATTGGAGTTTTCAAAACCCACTCACAAATGGCTTGAAAGCTTGTATGACCAATACTCTTTCAAACTATTGCCACTCATGGGTAAACTGGTGGCGAATGATGCCGACAGTTACCGCTACCTGGCCGAGTCGATCCGCATGCACCCCGACCAAGAAACACTCAAGTCAATGATGGCCAATGCCGGCTTTGAAATGTGTCGCTATCATAATATGACTGGCGGTATTGTGGCGCTTCATACGGGCATCAAACCCTGATGAGTTGGCCAACTCTCGGCAGTGCGGCCATCGCCGCCCTTGAGGCTGCTATTAATAAAGCACTAGCCTACGACCCCGCCACTTTGGCGAAAATCAGCGAGCTGGGCGAGCCCTTAGTGATTGACTGTTTGCAGCCCAAGCTCTCGGTTAGCGTTACCGGTAGCGCCAAGGGGGTTCTGATCAGTCGTGGCGAGCATGTTGGCGCCACTAGGCTAACGGGTACTGCCACCGCATTACTATCGCTAGCCAACAAGCCTCAGAGCAGCTTAGCCAATAGCGGGGTCACGGTCAGCGGCAATCTTGATTTACTCCAACGCTGGCAAAGCGCCTTGCGGGACATCGAGATCGATTGGCAGGGCTTGGTGAGCGAGTTTATTGGCGAGAGCCTCGGTAGCCTCATCAGCTCCGTTGCCACCAATACCTTCCAATACTCGAAAGAGCGAAGTCGCGATATGATGACGTTCGTGAGCCACTACTTCAGCGATGAGCGCCGCTGGGTACCCCACCCCGTTGAGCTTGAGCGATTCTATGATGAGGTCGACCAACTGGCGCTGGCCTGTGATAGACTCGCGGCTCGCATTAACGAGCAGTCTTCATGAGTTTACTTCGTTTATTAACCCTACTATGGGTCTTTATGCGCTACCGGCTCGACACGCTCTTGACCGGACATGTCCCCTGGCAATTGAAGCCGTTGTTTTGGCTATGCAGCCTCTTTCCAAAACCCTCCGATGATCGAGGCGAGTGCTTGCGGATTGCTTGTGAACAAATGGGCCCAGTCTACGTTAAGTTTGGTCAACTGCTTTCAACTCGACCAGACCTCGTGCCCAGTGATATTGTCAAAGCACTCAATCACCTACAAGACAATGTCACCCCCTTCGATGGCCAGCTATTTAAAGCCATGGTCGCCGAGGCCTTGGGCAGCCCCATCGAGGCCTTATTTTCTGAATTTGACGACCAGCCACTGGCCTCGGCTTCTATTGCTCAGGTGCATGCCGCCAAGACCATCGATGGGCGCGAGGTAGTCATCAAAGTCGTACGTCCAGGCATTGCCAAAACCATCGAAAAAGATTTGAAGTTGATGCGCTCCATTGCCGCCTTTGGCGAGCGCTGGCTGCCCGATGGCAAACGCCTACGCTTGACGGATGTTGTCAGGGACTACGACATCACCATTACCGATGAGCTGGACCTTCAAAAAGAAGGCGCCAATGCCTGCCAACTCAAACGTAATTTTGAGCACTCACCGATGCTTTATGTTCCACAAATACACTGGGACTATAGCACCAACAATATTTTAGTGATGGAGCGTATTCATGGCATCCCCGTCACGCATATGGATGAACTCCGAGCGCAAGGCACCAATATCGAGCTATTAGCCAAGCGTGGCGTGGAGATCTTTTTCACCCAAGTCTTTGAGCACAACTTTTTCCATGCCGATATGCACCCGGGTAATATTTTTGTCTCAAAAGAGACGCCCTCCCAGCCTAAATACATCGCCATCGATACCGCCATTATCGGCTCGCTCACCCGCGAGGATCAGTACTATCTCGCGCGCAACCTATTGGCGATGTTCAAGCGCGATTATCGTCTAGTAGCGGAGCTGCATGTGCAAAGCGGCTGGGTGCCCAAAAGCACCCGTGTTGGTGAGCTGGAAGCGGCCGTTCGCAGCGTGTGTGAGCCCATTTTTGGTAAGCCATTGGCTGAAATTTCCTTTGGTCGAGTGCTCATCACTCTCTTTAAAACCGCCAGACGCTTCAATATGAGCGTGCAGCCGCAGTTGGTATTGCTGCAAAAAACGCTGTTAAACATCGAAGGCTTGGGCCGGCAGATCTACCCAGAACTCGACCTATGGGAAACCGCCAAACCCTTCTTAGAGCGCTGGCTTAAAGAGCAGTATCGCCCCAAAGCTTTGATCAATCATATGAAGCGCTATGGCCCTGAGTGGTGGGAAAAACTGCCCCAACTACCCAGCCAAATACTCAATACCATTGAGCGCGTTGAACATGTCAGCGACCAGCTCGAGCATATTGAGCAGATGGTTTCAGACTACCAAGACAAGCGCAAGAGACGCCAAAAAACCCGGCGTTGGGAATGGCTGGCGTTGGCCGTCGCTGCCGGTGCCGCCGCCTTTAGCACCGCCACCCAATCCTGGGAGCTACCCACTGGTGCTTGGCTTAGTGTGATAGCCCTGCTATTGTGGTCACATACACAACGTTAATTGAGGTAACATGTCAGATACATTAAATGCCCTCTGGAAGGTGCTGCAAGATCGCAAAGCCAATGCTGATTCGAGTAAATCTTATGTGGCAGAGCTTCACGAAAAGGGCTTAAATAAGATCTTGGAAAAGCTCGGAGAAGAAGCAACAGAAACCATTATCGCCGCCAAAGATGGCAATAATGACGAGCTCATTTACGAAATGGCTGACTTATGGTTTCACTCTTTCGTACTCCTGTCACATACTGGCTGTAGTATCGATCAAGTTTTGCAAGAATTGGCCAGACGTTTCGATCTTTCTGGCCTTGAAGAAAAAGCCAATCGCACTCATTAGATAATGGTGAAGGTTTAATTGAATTTTAGCTCTCTGGAGCTGGCAACTGAGGAAATTACTATGGCACCTAGTCTTTGGCAGTTATTAATTGTTTTCGGTATCATCTTGCTATTATTTGGCACCAAAAAGCTACGCAACCTCGGCGGCGATGTGGGCGGCGCTATCAAAGGTTTCAAAAAAGCCATGAAAGATGACGATGAAGAGAGCAAAAAGCTCGAAAAACAAACCGAAGGTAACACCGAAGAAACCACAACCCAGAAAGACACAGCAGACCACAAGTAACGCTCAATGGGCTTCTTTGAACTCCTCGTCATTGCCGTGGTAACCCTAGTTCTGGTTGGCCCAGAGAGAATGCCCGGTGTCGTACGCTCAGTAGCTTTGACAGTGGGCCGGATTAAACGCAGCTTTAACTCCGCTAAGCGCGATTTGGAAAAACACATCGGCGCGGATGAAATTCGGCGGCAATTGCATAATGAAGAGATCATGCAAAGCCTGAAAGCCACTCGAGATGAAATGGAAGCCATGCTCAAACACGAACACGCTCTAGCAGCGAAACAAGAAAGCGAAAGCGAAAATCGAATCTCACCCGAATCAACGGAAGAACCAACAGACCCCGAGGAAGAAAAGCCACTCAAACCCAAAGACACTAAAGGCGGCCAAAGTGAGTGAGTCATCACCTCTTGTAGAACATTTACTAGAGTTACGAAGCCGCCTGTTGAAGTGCGTAGCCGCTGTGCTATTGATTTTTCTGTGTCTAGCGCCCTTTGCCAACGAGCTGTATACCTGGGTCGCGGCTCCTTTGCAGAAGTATTTAGCCGACAATGGCAGCTCGATGATTTCCATTGATTTGGTCGAACCTTTTTTTATCCCGTTTAAGCTAGCCTTTTTTCTGGCTTTTTTGGCCGCAATACCGGTTTTACTCTATCAAATTTGGGCCTTTCTGGCGCCCGGGCTTTATCAACACGAAAGACGTTTAATTGGCCCCCTATTGGCCTCAACCGTATTGCTATTTTATGCCGGCGTCGCCTTTGCCTATTTTGTGCTGTTCCCTATCGCCTTTAAGTTTTTCACTACCTTTGCTCCCGAGGGGGTGACTGTTGCCACCGACATTGGCCACTACTACGGCTTTGTTTTCAAAATATTTATCGCCTTTGGAGTGGCTTTTGAGATTCCAATTGCCACCATTTTGCTGATTCGCTCAGGCACCGTCAGCGCCGATAGCCTCGCCGAAAAACGTCCCTATGTGATCATCGCTTGCTTCGTGATCGGCATGATACTGACACCGCCCGATGTTTTTTCTCAAACCATACTCGCAGTACCCGTATGGATGCTGTTTGAATGCGGGGTTTTCTTTGGTCGTTTTATCACCCCCAAAACTGATACTGCGGAAGAATGACTCGAAAGCCCTCTCTCGAGCGTCAATTTTTGACTCAATTGGCCTGTCATCAATGGAGCCAACACACCTTAACCGAGCAAGTCAACCAAACCATTGCCGCCACTGATCGAAACGATACCCAAGGCGCCATCGCGCACCTTTGTCAAAACCGCCGCGCCCATATTTGGCCATGGGCTTTGATTGCGGGCATCACTTTAGGTGGCGCCACCATGACGGGCCTTTTGAATTACAGTGGCGAACAACCCATCAATATTGTCTGGTTGCTGTTATTTTTTGTGGTATTTCCATGGATTTTGTTAATCATTAGCTGGCTACTGATGGCCTTTAAGGGTAGTCCTGGGCTATGGCGACAACTGCCGTTTTTTAAACGGCTGCCCTCCTCGCTAATACTACCGCCTGCGCGCTTTTATCTTCATTGGCTTAACCAGTGGTTTGGGCTGGGCTTTAGCCTCGGCGGGCTAATCATTTTGCTGGCCATGGTGGTCGGCTTAGATTTGGCCTTTGGCTGGGCCACGACCTTGAGCACTGAGCCTCAAACGGTTCACCAGCTCACAGAACGACTGAGCTATCCCTGGCAGTCTTGGCTACCCGATGCTCGCCCCACATTGGATCTGATCGAGCACTCACAGTTTTTTCGCTGGCAAGCCGAGCGCGATCAACTTGACCCCAACCTGCTGCGCCAATGGTGGCCTTTCGTAACCATGATGCTCGTCAGCTACAGTCTATTGCCACGCCTGCTGTCACTACCGCTAAGCCATATGGTCTTTAAGCGCCAGCTCGCTCAGCATTGGCCCAGCACCCCAGCACTGGCACAAAGAGCTTACGCCATCGCACAAGCAAAAGATAACACCGCCAGCCATCCGCGAACCAAAGTCAGCATCGCGCAGTTGGATAAACCTTATATCGGCTGGAGGCTCTCAAACAAAGACCATCGGCTATTGGATTATGGGCTTGGCCTGGGCACATTAAATGAGGATATGCACCAAATAAAATCACTGGAAAGTAAGCGCAAACTTACCGTGTGGGTCAAGGGCTATGAAAGTCCTCAACTTGAACTAGCCGATTTACTTAAGCCATTGAATACTCAAATTACCCTAGCTCTTTATAGCCCTAAAGCCATCAGTGATGCCAGTTATATTTCTTGGGAGCGCTTTGCTAAGCAACACGGATATCAGATGGCCGAAATCGAGGGCACATCATGATTCGCTTAGCAGTGGTCGGACATCCGAATAAAGGTAAATCCAGTATCGTCGCTACCCTATCTCACTGTGGTGACATTGCCATCGACAGCTTTTCAGGCACCACTCGCCGAGCCCAGCAATACCCGGTAATGGCTCACGGGCAATTATTATATGAGCTGATCGATACCCCCGGTTTTCAGCGTCCAAGGTTCGTTCTTAACTGGCTAGAAGAGCGAGCACCGCATGCGCACCAACGCAAAAAGGCGGTGCAAGCGTTCACTAACGACCCAGCCAACCAGCAACAATTCCCCGATGAAACCCAATTACTGCGACCCATTGTTGACGGTGCTGGCATCATTTACGTGGTCGATGGCAGCATTCCCTATAGCAGTGAATATGAAACCGAAATGGAAATTTTACGTTGGACTGGGCAGCCAAGGCTCGCCATCATCAACCCGATTGGCGGTCATCAGCACGTCGACCAGTGGCGGCAAGTGCTCGACCAGTTCTTTAGTATCGTTCGGGTTTTCAACCCACTGACCGCTCACCACAACGAGCAATGCGCTATTTTACAAGCCTTTGCTGAGCTCTCACCGGAGAAAACGAACGAGATCCAAAATGCTCTTGAACAGCTAAAACTGGCCAGGGAAGAACAACACAAAACCGCCGCTCAAACCATCGTTGATGCCATCAATCCGCTTCTTTGTCATATCGAACAAACACCCTGGAGCGATGACAAGCCTCCGAAAATGATCAAAGAGGGTCTTCGCCAACAATACCAAACTCAAATCGAGCAGATGGAGCAAGCACTACGGCGAGCTATTCTCAAGATTTACCAACACGAACACACCCAATGGCAAGAGAGCCGCTTGGCGTTGGAGCGCTTCCCGCTGTTTGATCAATCTCGCTGGCAGCTCTGGGGAGTTGATCGTAAAAAAGCCCTTTTATTGAGTGCCAGCGCTGGAGCCGCCACCGGCGCCGCCATCGATTTGGGCGTTGGCGGTAGCTCCTTGATGGCAGGAACGGTTTTAGGAAGTATCACAGCAGGGCTATCCAGCCTTTGGCTGTACCACAAAACCATGACGCCCAAAAAACACAACAGTAAAAATGGAAAATTCTGGCAAATTGGCCCCGCAAAAGATCCACAATTTGGCTTTGTGGTGCTTGCACGCGCGCTGTTTTATACCCAAGCCGTCGCTGGGCGCACACACGCCAATCAAAATACCCTAGTCATCGATGATCACCACAGCTTTGACTGGATGAGCCAACTCAGTTTAAAAGAGCAAACCGCACTTGCGGGCCTTTTACAAAAAGCCAACAAGGGCCAACTCAGCCAAGAACAAGCGGAAAAAATGTTTGCTATTATCCACACGCTGATTGTGCAACTGGTTCAGTAACCAGCGTGACAGATGCTTGGAATTCGATTCACTTTAGACAATGCTAATGAAGAACTGTTTGAGATGGTATCGAGCAACATCAAGTACCGAGTTTGTGAACTTGCACACAAGTGATTTAAACAATGTTCGAGCCTCTGCATAATTCATCACTATACTTAAAGCAAGCCATTGAGTTATCAGTAAAATAGGTGCCAACATGCCCCACATTGCATTCAAAGTGATTGCCCTACTGCTTGGCTTCGCCAGCCATATAGCCTTTGCTGAAACGCTAAAAGTAGTCCCCGTTGATGCGCTTTACCATTATCGCCTACCCGATGGCCAAACCACGGATCAACAACCCGAAGGTGGGGACTGGTGGCACGTCCCCAATGGGGATGCCTTTATTAATTTATCCGAATGGGGAACATTGGGGCCAATACAATTGAAACCCTCTAAAGGCTATCCAAAATACCCAGGCGATGACGACAAACACCACCTAAGCCTCAAAAAAAGCCAAGCCATTTTGAAGCAACTCGGTATCTCGTTAAACGATCAACTGTTTATCTATGATATCTACCAGGATAAAGTTATCACCCTAACCTTGAAAGATTTGTTACCGTTAATGGTGTATATCGACCCTTACTCCACAGGCCAAGATGACATAAACACCGAAAATTTCGTTTTTGGACTTCAATTGAAAAAGGGCACCATTCCAGAAGAGTTTGGCGAGTTTGCTTACATTGGCAATATCAATCCTTTTGTGGAGGGCCAAATAGAAGAAATTATATGGACACCCATCAGTGAAGAACAATTTCCTGTCGACACCTTTACCAATCACATTGATATAGAGCATATAGAGGAAAAAAATTCATATCAATTTCAAGGCAAAGAATTCACTTTTTCTATTCACTCCATGATTTACAGCCAAACGCATGGCAAACGCAAAGCTTATCGATTTGCCGACTACTTAGAAGCTAATGATAAAGAAGGCAAAGTGGTTTTCGAGATGTTCCGAGGAGAGGGCGAAAGCTCTCACCCCTCACCTTTGTATGAAAGAAATAGCGAGTATCCAAAAGACAATCGCCAATGGACTGGACGGCTTTTCAAAGACCATGAACCTATTTTTTACAACAATAGAACCTACCGGTCATTTGGTTGTGAGAGCATACCTTTTGTCAGCCGATCAAAGAAAAGCATTCCCATTCTATGTGATAACCGACACTAGATATTTGCGCATTAGAGTGTAAGCCATCAGATCATACGATCATAAATTCGAGCAAACGAAAATCACCTCATTGTTTAAAGACTTTTAACCCAAAAGGGGCGATAGCTTAAGCCTGAAAAGTAGAGTAACATGATTTAAACATCTGATCAGAATTTTACGATTGCCAACAACCTCTCACCCCTTTGGGGTGAGAACCCACTATATAAAAGATTCGTTTAACCAACGATCCCTCTCACTCTCTTAGGGTGAGAGTCTTATCTGACGTTACAAACTTTTTAGAAAATCGATCAATGATTCTCGCTGATGCTTTGGCAACGACGAAAACTTTTCTCGACTACTTTTTGCTTCGCCACCATGCCATAAAATAGCCTCTTTCAAATTTCTCGCTCGACCATCATGCAAAAAATTTTCTGACCCGCTCACTATTTCCGTCAAACCAATACCCCATAGCGGGGCGGCACCGTTTTTGGCTCCGTTGGTTATTTTTTCTCACTATTTCCGTCAAACCAATACCCCATAGCGGGGGCGTTCTCCACTCACGACCATTAGCCAGAGCTTCAGGACGATGATCCGCCAAATCGTCACCCATATCGTGTAACAATAAATCCGTATACGGATAAATAGTTTGACTGGCCAACCAAGTTAACTCGTAATCATCAGCCGTTTTCCAACTTGGCATATGGCAAGCGGCACAGCCAATATTTGAAAATATCACCTCGCCTTGCCTGACGCTTGGCTTATCAATATTTCGCCTAGCAGGAACCGCCAAGTTACGCGCATACAAGGTCACTAATCGCAAAATATTATCGCTCAACTCAGGCTCACCACCTGAAGGAGCCGATAAGCATTCCGACTGACTCATCGTACAATCATCTTTTGGAAATAAGTGCGAGGTTATACCTAAATCACCATTAAACGCGGCCGCATTTTGCTGAAGCACACTGGGCTGACCTGCTTTCCAACCAAAACGACCCAGGCTTTCTTTACCTTGCATTAGATCAACCACTTTATTGGCTTTGCCAGATATACCATCACCATTACTATCATTGATATCTTCATTGCTTAAAATATCTTTTTCAGCAATCGCCTCCAGCAAACCTAAGCCTATCATCGCTGGCGCCACCCTGACAGAGAATTGTGTTTGCGGATGAAAATCGCCATAGGCTAAATCGATAATGACTAAGGATGGTCTTCTGAGAAACACTTTTTCTCCACCAGAAAGACTTCTCACTTCTTCTTGATAGTGAATTTGAATTTTACCTTCGGGCTTCACGCCAGGAATCGCAAAATCCTGTAGTTGACCACCATAATTAGGCTCAGGCATAGTGCCATTTTCTGTAGGAATACTGAGTCTAACTAGAAGCGAAACGGCATTATCCTCCAATCCTTTGGGCGCATGACCACGACCATCTTTAATGTGGCAATTTTGGCAACCATTTGTATTCATAAAAGGCCCCAAGCCATCACGCGCCTCAGTAGAGGCTGGCGCGACCACCCAGGGGTTTGTAAAAAAACTATTGCCGGCATTAAAATCTAACTGCTCCATCATCGGCATATTGGCTGATGGCAATGAAAATGCCTGGCGACTTTTTACTATAACTGTCGCATCGCCACCAGAAAATGCGTTAGACTCTGCAGCCATCGCTAGTTGCACAACCACAACCAACCACAAAAATAAAAATCGCATGAAAATTTTACTCTAGAAATAGCCGCTTGAGATAAGCAAGCGGCGAGTTAGATATTAAAGCGATAACTTAGCGATGCCCAAGACTTTGGCAGACTCTTCAATCAACTTCGTTTGTTGAACCAAAGAGGCAATGGCTTGCTTAATTATTTGCTCTCCTTTTAGATTACCAGGAGCAATCATCTGATCAAACTTCATAGGGCTTTTGGACTCAGCCAAATCCACCATCGCTTGAAGTTGCCTTTCTGTTATCGACAATGCTGATCTGGTCTGATTATCCAATACACTATTTTTGGCGCTCACTAGATTAGAAACACCTGGCCCCGATAAAACCGTGCCATTGACACGGCGATACTCCCCCAAATAAATATTTTGGACGCCCTTTGCATTATAAAAATGCGCGTAATGAGTATTATCACTAAAGCAATCCTGCTCATCCTCTGGCGCATTCGCCTCTAACGCTACTTTCATGCGCTCACCAGCTAGCTCACCCAATGATAAACTGCCCATTCCATAGAGAATTCGAGTCAGCGATTGTTGGTTAGGCAAGGCCAACAATGTCGAGCGATAATTATCGGGATTATCGGGTGACCATTGTTGCACCATATTCTCTAAATCGCTGACTAACAGTTTCGTCACGGCTTTTAAATACTCAACTCGACGCTCGCAGTGCCCATGAGTACACAATTTACCTCGAGTAAAATCGGTATAGGGACGATTACCCGCGCCTGGGTTCGTGCCATTTACATCTTGCCCCCACAATAAAAATTCAATCGCATGATAACCGGTTGCAATATTGGCTTCAGATCCCGCTAGTTCATTTAAGCTAGCCAATAGCTCTGGCGTGATCACACTGATATCCAGCTCTTCACCACCAACTTGAATCGTACTATTGGCAATAATATTCCCTGTAGCACCAGCATTACCCAACTCGTGCTGATAATCTTTGGTCACATAATCAATAAGGCCTTCATCTAACGGCCAGGCATTCAGCTGCCCTTCCCACTCATCGACATTGGGGTTCCCAAAACGAAACACTTCCGATTGCAAATAAGGCACACGAGCCTGCTTCCAAGCAGCCTTGGCTGCATTTAAGTTTACCTCGTTAGGCTCTGCCACCAGCTGATCGATGGCTCGCTGCAAGGTTTTAGCCGTGATCAAGGCATCTTCAAACACCGCGTGAGCGATCACCGCGTATTGTTTCACAACTGACTTTTCAGAGACAGCAAAGCTCATGCTTGCTGGCAACGCCAGCAAGATAACGAATAATATTTTCATGTTAAATTCTCTTGTAGACTAAAACTCAGCGGATAATTGCAGCACTAAACTATTGGTGGAATCACCCGTTCCGCCGTCAGAAACCGAGTAATCCTCATCAAATGTTAGTTCAACACCCAAGCCCAAGCCGCCCAGGACCTCCGTGCTCATGCCCACACTCACTCGCTCTTCAGGCAAGTCCAAAAAAAGTGCCTCATCGGTTTGCTGGTAGGATAGCGCATAGGTAAAGTTGCCAGACGTCAATGCCACTTCCAATTGTGCCGCACTGGGTTCTGAATTGTTGCCATCAACTCCCAACTCATCAAGCGCCGTTAAATACTCCGCAAAAATTTGAACGGCACCGAGTTCTAGCTCACCATAGAGACTACTGCCATCAACGGCATCAACCCCTGTTGCATAACCGTAATCATTATCTTGCAAGCCATCGGAGTCCGCTAAATTGGAAATATAATCCGCACCGACTTTAAAACCATCGCCACTAAAACCGATTCTCAAACCAAAGTTATTGATACGATCTCGACCATCTTCATCTTGATCACCATTGAATAAATAGATAGCACCCAATAACGGGCCATTCTCGTACCGTGCAACCAATGCCGTTTCACGAGCCTCGCCAAAATCGATGGCAAGAGGGTCATTAACCAGTGCGGTCGAATAATTACCAAATGGCATATAATCCTGACCAAGCACAAAGGTAAGAGGCCCTTGTGTATAGGTGAGCACAGCCACATCGACCTCTAAATCGGTATCATCCTCCTCATAGAGCAGGGTCAACGTTGCACTCAGGTTTTCCGCAATGACAGCTTCTGCACCCAGCTCCGCGGTAGCCACTACCAAATCACTCGATGAGTTGCCAGAATCTGGATCTGTATAACTGGCCTCAATCTCAAGCGCACCGCTGAAGGTAAAACGCTCATTCTCAGATTCCAAAGCCGATACCCGCTGCTCTAAACTTTGCTCATCGGCATACGCATTAGCACAGAGCGAAGCGGCCAACATCACAATCGATAATTTTTTGCTCACAAGAACCCCTTAGTATTCAATGGTAAGAAGCGCGATTGAATCATAAATGATAATGATTATCAAGTGCCATATCATTTACAAAAAAGCGCGCCAAGTTAAAAGATCTGCAAGATTGAGAACCCATGCTATTATGCGGACATCACTATTTGGGGGAATGACGTTGAACATATGGCTTACACTCGCAATTTGCTTAAGCTTAGTAGCTTGCAGCGAAAAAGCAGATGAAAAACCATCGGAAGCAGAGACTATTGCCAATGGAAATACCTTTAGCAATGCAAAATTTGCAATGAGCATTGAAAAGCCCGAAAACTGGCACGCTCTTTCGACCAATGAGCTACTGACTGCCTTCCATATCAATGACGATGAGAATCAAACCTCAGCCATTCTAGCGCTGGCAATGAAGCACTCGCTACCCTTGTTCATGTTCACCAAATACCCCCCCGGAACACGACAAGCGGGCAATTCCAGTATTACTGGCGTAGCCGAATACCTGGGCCAGCACGCTGAAGCAACCAATGGGTGTGGCTATCTCGAAAAAATGAAAGACACTCCGAAGCAAGCAGAACTAAGCTTAGAGTTCAAAGGGGATTGCGTTGAACGTGCGATCAATGGAAACCCATTCAAGTACACCGAGGCCACCATTCGCACAAAAGATATTGCACTTAATCAGCGTTATTTTGCATGCAGACATGACAAGCACATGATAACGCTGGTGATGACCTATGAAGACTCTACCGAAAACGACAATGAAACAGAACTGATGCACATCCTCGACAAACTACAGCTAGCCTGTGATCAAACCTAAAATCAAGAGAAAGCGAACACCAACAACACCAAGCCAATACCAGCAAGGATCAAGGGTTCACGTGCTTGTTTTCCTGCACTAAAGGCATAAAGGTAAGATAAGGGTGGTAAAAATACCGATGTCAAACCCCAGGTATAATCTTCTCTGAAAGCGTAAATCATTAGCTGCAACCAACTAACCAAAAGCAAGACTGCCCCAAACACCATTGACGTCGACGAGATTGGATCCATAAATGGACCTCCTATTGATTATTATTCACTTATCATAGTGAGCTTTATCATGCTGTGCAACCCACCTCGTCAACAGTGACACACAAGACAACAAAAAACTCTTTTGTATCAACTGGTCAATTAGAAATTAAGGATGGATAACTGAATTTATAATGATGATTTTTCCGCCAATTCGATTCTAATTTGAATTGGCGGTTTGGGGGATTACAAATTAATGGTAGCTAGAGTGCTGTATTGGCCGTAAACATTATCGGTATCAAAGCTGGCAATTTGAAATTCGTAAGCTCCAGGCTCCAAATTGGTGACAACATATTCAACTTGTGCAGACGTGGTAATAACGGCCGAACTGAATAAACTTTCGCCAACTTTTCGATAAATGATTTCATAGCCACCAATTTCATTAAGGCTCATCGGATCCCCATTTTGTCTAGCCGATGGAATAGCCCAAGTGACTCTCACTGACTTCGTCGCAACTGGCGTATTGCCTTGTTGGTTATTAGATGCTTCAGTATTCGTGTTTGTGTTGTTGGTATTGGTGTTGTTGGTATTCGTATTGGATGGCAGAGAAGTACCCGTTTGGCTAAAAATCTGGGTAACTGATTCGCCAGACTTATTTTCAACCGCAGTAACCCCACCTCCACATGCTGTTAACAATACGGTAGAAATCATAAGTGCAGATAAAGTTTTAATGGTGCTTAACATGGTGCAAACCTCAATACGACAGTGCATATTGGTAGTTAAGGTTATTTTTCTACATTAGACAAGACGTTTACTTAAGCTTTGCCTGGCTTTTTTAAAGTTTGTGAAACAGCTCTCTCTTTTGATGAGAACCAAGCTTGAACTATGTGCTGTTCAATTTTTATCCCCAAGCGCAAAGGTAGTTTAGCACGCCAACAATTTATTGGTCAAAGGTCTTTTTCAACAACCGTTTTATTGATGGGCCAAATACTAAAACAAAGTTTACGGCTTTCCGTTAACGGACGATAAATCATCGGTTCAGATCGATAAATAGCATCTTTAGGAGAGGCAATGAATCGATAGGTTTTGTATTCTGGATAATTTTTGCCCCTCCAAGAAAATACAACAATAGTATGATCTTGAGTTTCATCGCAAGTTGCATACGCATCGGCTATATAACGGACATTCATTTGCTCTAAAAATTCAACCAAATTACCCTGAGCAATTTGCTCTTGAAACTCATAGCTATTGATAAGACCATCTAAATTCACCGTCGCTCGCCCGTTAAAATAAGCAAACACACCAGCATCAGATAAAGCAACCCCTTCAGACGACGCAAAATTATTTTGTACCCATTGCGCAGCGTCCAATCGCTGCTGGTGATGAACACCCTTATCCAAAATAGCGATCGCATTAAAGACCAGCACTCCGACAGCCGCCAGAAGTAATAGTAACCATTGATTGATGAATTTATGGACAAACTGCGCAGTGAATACCAAACCAATAACAATAACCGGGATATATGCAACAAAATGCCATTGATACACACCAAACAACATAAACAAATGTGTCCATAGCACATGGATCAGGCAACCTATTGCCAACGCCATTAAGAACATCCCTTTGCCACTATTTAAGGAAATTTCAAACAGCGGAGCGGTGATGCGCTTCCAGGCTAACAGTAAAAATAGGACTAATGCGAACAAAAATGGAGCAACATAAATCCAAGCGATCAAACCAAGTCGACTATTTTCAACGATCGTCGGCAAGGAATTTTTAATACTGCCCGAAATGGGAGTAAAATGGCCGAAAGTCAGATAGTTCCATAATAAGTACGGAGACAAGCATAAGCAAAACACAATCACCGTTGGAATATAGGCTATTGTTAGTGTTAGCACATTTTTACGACCAGACCACAACAATTTAAGTATCGCTAAAGCAACCAATACAAATACGGTATCCAAGCGAGACGTTGCCATTCCCGCTAAAGCAACGCCCAACCAAATGCGCTTATTAAGACTTGCATCCGGCCCCAACCATTGATATCGATCTTCCAATTCAATCAACAAGAACAACCAGAACAGCAATAATGCACTTTCCAAACCATTAAACATGAGCAAAATGGGCGAGTAAAACAGCATCAATAACAAGATGCTTAAGTAAGCTTGCCAAATACCAAAATGTCTATAGCAAAAGCGGAAGCAAAAATTAATAGAGGCAATAGCTAAAAAAGCTTGCAGTATTAAAATGACTTTTAAGGCCAAATCAGGATCATCGGGCAAGACATAATAAATAGGCAGCAACCATAACATCCATTGTGGGTGATAACCATTAGTTAGATTGTAACCATCAAATGTTGAACCCAAACCTTGAGCTATATGCTTGGCTGTTAAGAAATAATAATAAGCATCATCTGAAAAAAAGAAGGTTAACTGGCTAACTGGTATGATAACAACACTAATCAGGAAAAGGCCCAAAAGTATTAGGCTCAAATTACGCACGTATTTTTTATGGTTCATGATTATCGATCCGAGTAAAGTGCCTGATGGGCCGCTAAATCTTTTTTATCAAGTTTATCTCGTTCTACATACAATCTAAGCATCATGCCAGCACAACACCAGAAAGGCACGCTACTGGCGACGGGGTAAAAAGACTGCGACCCCAGACTGCCAACGAGATGGGCAAATAATAACGCAAAGGAGCAGCCACCAACCGATAAATATATTGGGTTGCGCTTATCCCTAAATAACCTAAAGCTGTACCGGGTCAACAAGAAAAAGAACATCAATACAGGAATCGTCAGAAGTAAACCACTATCCATGAGCAATTGCAAATACGCATTATGTGGATGAGCAAAGGGCTTATTGAGATACTCCTCTAAGTACCGAGTTAAGCCAGTGGTCTGCATACCATTTCGACCATAACCTATCCAAAGACTATCGCCAATTTTATCGATCACATACGGCCAAATATCAGCGCGCCCAGATGTGACCTCTGTTAAATCAGCTTGACCTTGTCCATCATTGGCAAGCCCCTGCAAAAAACGTTCTTGTATAGGAGGAAATAGCGTTACGCCAGTCGCAATCACTAAAGGTCCTATCAGAATCAGCTTTCTCATTTTAAACCAGGCAATCACCAAACAAAGTGCTAACCACGCACCAATTCCAATACGCCCACCTGTGAGCCCCATGGCAAAAACGGTCAAAACAAACCCGAAGTTACAAGCCATTCGTATGTACAATTGTTTAAAATGAGTACCAGCGAAATAAATTGCCCACGCAGCACCGGCAAAGAGTACCGCTAGGTCGCTACGATAGTAACCAATATCCCGATCAATTTTGCGAATAGCCACTTGCTCCAACTCATGGCCACTTGCAAGTGCCCCAAACGGCATAACTTTAATGACTTGAAGCGCAAGTATCAAGCTTACACCAACAACGGCAATCAAAGCATATTTGACATGCTCTTTATCTTTAGCTCCATAAAAGAAAAAGAAAAAGGGAACAAAGTATTTCAAAGTATTAATAAAATGATCAACGATAACGGCCTTTTTAGTCGTCATCTGACTGCCGCTTAACAAAAGGTATTCATTAAGTATCTGAAGCTTGTCCAATTCTCTTAGGCCAGCCACTACAATCATCAATACAAAAAAGAAGCAATAAAACTTAACCTTGCCAGGCAATAAGGTCGCCTTCCGCTCACGATCAAACAACATGGCCATGAATATGGAGATAAACAAGATATTCCAAGGACTAAACCCAGTAATACCCAGCATCGATTGAGGCATATCGGGCCGCTCAAGAATGGCCATCGATACCAGCAAAAAGCAAGCCGACTTAAACCAGTTTTTCCAGGCATAGCAACTCATAAAAATAAATGCTAGCCAAATTAAATAAAACCTCATCGATTGACCACCAAGATCAGAGAGACAGCTTTTTAAAAATAAATTCCGGTACGCTTTTTATAATGAGCATAATATAGCGCCAGAAGAATGGCGTATAGATGATGTTTTTTTTCTTTTTTATCGCCTTAACGATATCTTCCGCCACTTTCTGAGGTTCAGCCCATAACGCACCTTTATTCTCTATGTGCGCCGTCATGGGCGTATTGACAAAACCCGGCTTTATAGTGAGCACATGAACACCTTTAGAGGAAAGGCGGTTGCGCAAGCCTTGCAAATAGGTAGAGACCAATGCTTTAGCAGCGCCGTAAACATAATTGGATTGCCGCCCTCTATCGCCAGCAACACTGCTGATTACCGCAATGGTACCAGCACCTTGAGATTCCATAACACGGGCAAAAACCGTGCATATAGAAACAACACTGAGCCCGTTATTATGAATTTCAGCCAGGCAGGCATCGGGGTCATTTTCTATAGCTTTTTGATCGGGTAATGTGCCATGAGCCACCAACAAAAGATCAATACTCGTCAAGGCTTCTGCAGCACGATCAACAATTAACTGGCTATCAAGCTCGGCGATATCTTGCAGCATGGTAGTCACTTGACCATTGGAGCGAGCTTGCAAGTCGCCGCTTAGCTGCTCAAGCTTTTGCTCATCTCTAGCCACCAAAAATAAATGGGTATTACTATTGGCCAGCTGTCGAGCAACCGCTTTAGCAATGGCTGACGTTGCACCGATGATTACAATATTGTTCATAGTCTATAGACCTAAGCGCTGGGATTGAAGAGACTGCAAGCATTGATCAGCCCCAATATTTTTTCGTATCGTTTTAAACTGTTGATGGTTTGGGTATCCATTCTCAAAAGTGCTTCTGGCCATTCTCGCATCTTTTGCCAAATAAATTCGACCACCATAATTGAGAACAATCTTATCCAGCTCATCCAACCACGGCAAAAGATGACTATCATACTTAAAATCCAGCGCCAAGGTTAAACCCTCGGTTGGGAAAGATAGGAAATTATCGTTGCCGGCTCCAAATTTTTTTAAAACCGCTAAAAAAGACCCTCTCTTCGAAGCGGTTATCACTTGTAGGATTTCCGTCATGCCTTTTAAGCCCGCCTCTTGAGGTAGAACGAACTGATACTGTAAGAACCCTTTACGACCATACATTTTATTCCAATCCAAAATTCGATCGAGCGGATAAAAAAATGGGTCGTAGTGGACATGATTCAGCACTTTATCCTTGCGAATACGATGGTAATACAAATGATTAAATGCCGAGATGCTATAACGATTTAAACAAAACGCGGGCAAGTCAATTGGAAAACGCAAAAGCGGTTTTTTGGGGGGCGCAAACCCACCATGACGGCTATGCTCACCCAGCATTACCAAAGATCGCCCCAATTGACTTCCCTGACTCAAACAATCGATCCAAGCAACCGAGTAAGTTGACTCATGGTTGGCTTCAAAAATTTCAATGGCATGGGCCAAATTTTGGGCTTTATAAGTCGTTTGATCAATAAAACTTGACTCAATCGCCATTAATTGAAGCGTTACGCTCGTCACAATGCCAGTTAGCCCCATGCCAGCACAGGTGGCCCTAAATAATTCGATATTTTCATGAGCAGAGCAGGTGATGGTTTGGCCGTTGGGCAACAACAAGTCCAGGGATATCACATGATCACAGAAACTCCCATGCAAATGATGATTTTTACCGTGAACGTCCGAAGCGACAGCCCCACCAAGGGTGACAAATTTGGTTCCTGGCGTAGCGGGCAAAAACCAACCACAAGGAACAATGACCTGAAGGATATCGTAAAGGGATAGGCCCGCCTGCCCCGTCAATATTCCCCTCTCCCGATCAAAATGGAGCATATTATCTAAGCTAGTCATTTTAATCACATGCTGAGAAAGAGCACTGTCGCCATAACTGCGGCCCAAGCCAGCGGCTATGGTCGGCAAACTCTCTTCTGAGAAAGTTAACTCCCTAGTGCTTTGAGCCACTTTAACGCTGGCATCAAGTATCGGGTAACGCCCCCAGCCATGAATTTTCATTGATTGCTCACAAAAACGAAACGTTTATCCAAAGCATATTTGATGACATAGCCCACGGTTAAACCAATGGCACCACCAAGATACCTCATGGCATTTGAACCATTGCTTAAATAGTCAAATGTCATCTCAACCCCCCAAAAGATGGCCGTTGTCAGTATCCCCATCACCGTATAAAGAAAAAACACCTGGGAATCATGAGAAAGATTCTTGCTCTCAAAGGCAAAAATATAATGTTTATCCAGCCAGTATTTGACAACCAAACCCACGCCTGTACCAAAAAACATAGAGGCCCAAACATCAAAAGGGCCTTGATAAACCAGGATAAATAGATGTTGGCTCGCCAGGTTTAGCACAATGGCAATGGCGGCAAAAAAACTGTATTTGACAAAAATACTCATATAAAAACAACTATTGAAGCGAGAAGCGGGCCATTTGGGCACTTATTATATCTTGTCCTGTACTCTTTATGAAAGGCTAAGATTTCGTTATAATAACCTTCCTTTTGGCTCGACCATTAAAATCATGACAAATCAACACTCTACAGCAGCCGTTGCATTCGGTTTAATCAAGTTAATGCGGCCTCGCCAATGGATTAAAAACGGCTTTGTGTTGGCGCCACTATTGTTTACCGGCCTCTTTACGCAACCAAGCCCTCTATTTAACGCTCTATTGGCAACGTTGCTCTTTTGTATCGCCTCATCGGCAACCTATATCGTCAACGATATTTTAGATCGCGAGGCCGATCGCAAGCACCCGGTCAAATCCAAAAAAAGGCCAATCGCTGCTGGTCTGGTAACCGTTCCTCAGGCACTAGGATTACTTGGCATCCTTTATTGCCTGCTCATAGCAAGTGGCTTTTTTTACTTTAATGTCATTGCCGTGATTATCGCTTATCTCTGCCTCAATGTTTTGTATACCTTCATATTGAAGCACAAACCCGTCATCGATATTTTCACCATAGCAATCGGCTTTGTGTTGAGAGTATACGCCGGAGCAATGGCGCTTAACGTGCCTGTGTCCGAATGGATGTTTGTCACAACATTGTGCTTGGCTCTTTATCTAGCCGCCGCCAAACGTCGCCAGGAATTACTATCAACGGGCGACCAAAGCCGCGCCGTACTCGGGAAATATACGTTTTCTTTGGTTGACAAGTACGCCGAAATGTCGGCAACGGGTGCTCTACTGTTTTATAGCTTGTTTGTCATGGAATCAAGACCTGAGATGATACTGACCATACCGATCGTTCTTTTTGGTTTATTTCGATATTGGTATGTCGTCGAAGCCCTAGATCAAGGTGAATCTCCGACAGATGCACTCATCAAAGATTGGCCCCTGCTCGCCACCACAGCCCTCTGGGTCGGCGTTTGCGCTTGGAAATTGATGCCGGCATGAGTGACTATCATTATCTCCTTACCCCATTTATGGCTTGGTTGTGCGCTGGCATCACCAAGTTCTTGGTCAATTCTATTAAAGCCAAACAACTCGCTTTTGGCTTGATTGGTTATGGCGGCCTACCCAGTAATCACAGCGCTATTGTCAGCAGCATGGCGGCTTTGATTGCGTTTAAAGAAGGCTTAAATCATCCCGCTTTTGGGGTTGCCCTCACCCTGGCCTTTATTGTTATGCTAGATGCCAATAGTCTTCGACGACAAGTGGGCAAACATGCACAAGCCATCAATAAAATATCTCAAGAATTTGTCCTAAGAGAGAGAATGGGACATAGCAAAGTCGAGATACTTGCCGGAATCGCTACCGGTGTGATTGTGGCTTTTGCTATATACTCAATTGGTTGATCCCCCTTAAAAACTTCTACTCATTTTTGCAATTTCAATCAAAAATGCCACCGACGCTTGATGTCACCAAAATAAACAGCTAAAATTCGCGCCGGATGTCATTTATAAATATATATTAGATCGGAAGAGCACACGTCTGAACTCCAGTCACGATCGTTAATC
>CAXQRU010000185.1:0-4071 GCA_964226685.1 Polaribacter sp.
CAATGGCAAGATACAATAGTAACAAACCAATGATAATCATCAAACAATGCCCTAGAGTCATCTGAGCAATACCAGAATCGCTCACTAAAGCCATTAACTTTTCCATCAATATCGACCTATAGGCTGATTAAAGGATCACCGAGACAAACACTGTCGCCGGCTTTGGTATATACATGGCTCACCTGCCCAGCTTTGGCCGCTTTAATTTCGGTTTCCATTTTCATTGCTTCCATAATCAGCAAAATATCGCCCTCATTGACTCGATCACCGACATTCACTAACACCTTATAAATAGTCCCGGCGAGTGGAGCATTGATAACATCTTGTGTTGTATTGATTTCGACAGTATCAATTTCACCCTTAGATACCTCCACTACATACTGCCGCCCATTGATAGATACTGTCACCTGATCATCCATCACTGTCGCTTGATAGCGTTTGCCATTGAGCGATACATGATAATGATTACTCGTATCACTCGAGGCTTCAGCTAAACTCGGAGCGGCTTCAAATGCCTCTTTATTTCCACGATTTTCCAAAAATGTTAAACCAACTTGTGGAAATAAAGCATAAGTCAAGACATCATCAATGGTGTGCTCTGCCACATGAAAGCCTTTTTCCGCCGCAAAATTTTGCAACTCCAAAGTTAGACGATCCATCTCAGGCTCTAACAAATCAGCAGGCCGACAATGAATAGGCTCGTCATCACCCAATACACGCTGTTGTAGCTCTGCGTTAAAAGGCGCTGGTGCTGCGCCATATTCGCCCCTAAGAACCGCCTGAGTTTCTTTAGAGATCGATTGGTAACGCTGCCCAGTTAAGACATTGATAACGGCCTGGCTACCCACAATCTGCGACGTCGGCGTGACCAATGGAATATAACCCAAGTCTTCACGAATTCGCGGGATTTCCAGAAGGACTTCATCGAATCGATCACTGGCACCCTGCTCTTTGAGTTGGTTTTCCATATTAGTCAGCATACCGCCCGGCACTTGGGCTATTAAAATTCGAGAATCCACACCTCGCAGAGCACCTTCAAATTTTGCGTATTTTTTTCGAACGGCTCTAAAGTAAGTGGCAATTTCCTCCAACAAAACCATGTCTAGTTTGGGGTCGCGCTCAGTTCCCGCCAACGTTGCGACGATTGACTCCGTGGGAGAGTGACCATAAGTCATCGACATCGACGAAATAGCCGTGTCGATATGATCAACTCCCGCCTCTATCGCTTTTAATAAGGTCATTGACGATAAACCTGACGTTGCGTGAGCATGCAGTGCAATGGGAATGGATAAACTCTCTTTTAAGGCTGACACTAAATCAAATGCCGCATAAGGCGTAAGCAGACCCGCCATATCTTTGATGGCTAAGGAATCTGCTCCCATATCCTCAATGCGCTTTGCCAAATCTAGCCACATAGATTGATCGTGTACCGGGCTTGTAGTGTATGAAATAGTTCCCTGGGCGTGAGCACCATGATTTTTGACCGCTGACATTGCCATTTGTAAATTGCGCGGGTCATTCATCGCATCAAAGACTCGAAAGACATCAATACCATTAAAGACCGCACGATTAACAAAGGCGTTCACCACATCATCGGCGTAATGGCGATAGCCCAATAAGTTCTGCCCCCGTAACAACATTTGTTGTGGTGTATTGGGCATGGCTTTTTTAAGCTCGCGAATTCGCTCCCAAGGATCTTCACCCAAGAAACGAATACAAGCATCAAAGGTCGCACCGCCCCAAGACTCTAATGACCAATAACCCACTTGATCCAGTTTACTCGCAATGGGTAACATATCTTCTAATCGCAAACGAGTGGCGAATAAAGATTGATGAGCATCCCTCAAGACCACATCGGTTATTTTAATGGGCTTCATAGTACTCGCCTATTTTTCGATATAACGGCAACAGCTACAGCGGCCAGCTCTTGCTCTGAAACAGCCTCCTGCTCTGGAAAAAAACGTTGAATCACACGAGACATGACAACAACGCCCAGTATTAAAAGCAGCAGGAAGCAAAAGACAACTCCCATACCGAGCAGGGTCAGTGATAGCGCTTCAAAAAACATTTCACCTCACAATCAATAACTGGTATTAGACGCAAAAATAGAATCAAAACCAAACCATGTTGGAAAAATAACTAACAACAATACAATAATGGCTTGAATGATTATAAACGGGATAACACCACGATAAATAGTTGTTGTTTTTACGCCCTCTGGAGCCACACCTTTCAGATAAAACAAACTAAACCCAAAGGGAGGCGTCATAAACGAGGACTGCAAATTCATTGCAATCAATATTGCAAACCAAGTGATATTTAAATCAAAAACATACTGTGCTACGGGCAACAAGATTGGCACAATGATGTAAGCAATTTCAACAAAGTCAATGAAAAATCCCAATAGGAAGATCATCAACATGGAAATGATAATAAATGTCCAATGGCCTCCTGGAAGCCCCTCAAAAAACCCCTGAAACAGCTCAGTTCCACCAGCGTAATTAAATACCGTACTAAATGCGATAGCACCAATAATCACAGCATAAACCATTGAGGAAACCTTAACCGTCTCCGATCCTGCTCCAAAAATAATTTTTGGGTTCACCCCTTTAAAACCACTCAAAATAGCTTTCATTGGTGTAAAAACATAACCATATCGATACATCGCAATAAAGCCAAGTATTATTGCGGGGGCCAGCAATACCAGAAATAAACTTAAGAAGTTACTCATCGATACTCGAAACGACATTCCCAATGTTGCAAATAAATCATTTGTCATAAATGATCGCTCATCACCAATGCGCAACTCTTCCATGATTTTTATGACAAAATCAGTAACAACAAACATTGCAAATAGAAAAATAGCTACAGCAAGCAATGATAAAATATCAGCCACTTTATCAAGAAGAACCTTTTCTCCTTTTAAGGAAAACAACCCAAAAACAAACGAGAAAAAGAACGCAAGAAATAGCGAACCAATCGCTCCTACTGCAGATGATTCCGTGGCTGTGGCCCAACCTCTTAAAATTGACCCTAGAACCAAGCCAATTAACATTAGTGTGGGTAGTATATTGATAATACAAGCGGTTAATAAACGTATAGTGCTGTCTGAGGTAGCGGGTAATCTTGGAGCGGAATTTTTTACGAGATTGGTGGTCAGCAAAATGTAAATCAAATAGGCCCCAACCAGCATAAGGCCCGGTTGAAGCGCCGCTCCAAAAATAACACCCAAGTCCACATAGGTGACTTCACTAAGAATAATTAAGATAATTGAGGGAGGAATAATTTGCCCTAATGTCCCCGCAGCACAAATGACACCAGTAGCCAACCTAGGGTTATAATTGTACTTTAGCATGACAGGCAAAGAAATCACCCCCATTGCTACAACCGTAGCTCCGACTACGCCCGTTGCTGCAGCTAAGAATGCACCAACAATAACCGTCGAAATCGCTAAGCCTCCTGGCACAGGGCCAAATAATTTACCCATCGATTCAAGGAGTTTTTCAGCCAAGCCGGTACGCTGTAGCACCACCCCCATAAAAATAAATAATGGAATAGCCATTAATGTAGAGTTACCCATTACCGTAGTTTCAAACATATAAGGTAATTGGGCAAAATTGACATCAGCAGCAAAAGAACCAACAGCTAAAGCTACCGCAGCAAATGAAAACCAAATGGGATAACCCAAAAACAAAATAATAAACGCAAGTAAGAAGAGTATTAACGCAGTCATTTCGCAGCCTCTTTATTCAAAGAGACAGAAGCGTCTGATGCTTGAATTTTAGAGCCTTCACCAAATCGAAAGATATGTAAATATCGAGACGCTACGGCGAGAACGGTGAACAATAACAAACCAAAGGCAATTGGCATAGCAATTATCCACGGCCATTTTAATAAACTGCCAGGATTTCCAATGGTTTCTTGATAAGAGATATAATGAAAATGCTGCCCAGAATAGATCGTGATTAAAACACAAAATGGCAAAGCAAAAAATACAGACCCCAAAATATTAATAATACACTTAGTTTTTAGTGAAAATTTCTCATAAAAAATAAGATCGGAAGAGCGTCG
>CAXQRU010000186.1:0-40437 GCA_964226685.1 Polaribacter sp.
CAGAAGGTGTTGAGATGGTAATGCCTGGTGACAACGTGCAGGTAAGTGTAGAGTTGATTTCACCGATTGCGATGGAAGAAGGTCTACGCTTTGCGATTCGTGAAGGTGGTCGTACTGTTGGTGCGGGTGTCGTCTCTAAAATCGTTAAGTAGTTAAAGCATAAGTCCTCAAAACCCGGCTAGTCCGGGTTTTTTTGTGGGGAAAATTTGATGAAGAAATTATTCTATATTGTTCGGCTGCACCCTTAAGTCGTATTAGTAAGCTAAGTAGCAAATTTAATTTGGTGCGCCAGTTTAAATATGGTGCGTTTTTAGGTGCCTTTTTTTGAATTTCCCCCGGCTGTGTCTCGTAAAACTGGATAACGCCCCCTTAAGTTGGTTACACTCTTTTTGTTATCAAATTTTCGGGGGCTTGTGTGTCGTTATCTCAAAGTGAATCTCTTGGTGCTGCTGAAAAAGCCATCCAGTTTCTATCCCTTGGTGGCCCGGTTCTTTGGGCGTTATTAGTGATGTCTATCATTGCTTCAGTGGTGGTGCTTGTAAAATGTGTTCAGTTTGCCAATTTACGCCTAACGGATGATTCTAGCATTGCCAAAGCCTTATCGTTGTGGCGTCAAAACGAAAAATCTTCAGCATTGGATCTATTGCTGAAAAAGAAAAGCCCAGCTAATAGCCTAATTGCCGAAGTTGCTCGTCTGTACGCTGAGCAGGCGGCTAAGGATACCGTGAAAGAAGAGGCGGTAAGGCTGGCAAGTATGCAACTTACTATGGCCCGGCGACATTTAAAAATATTGGAAACGATTGCCTCACTAAGCCCTTTGCTGGGTTTGCTGGGTACCGTTTTAGGTATGATTGTAGCTTTTCAGAAACTACAAATGGCTGGAAATGCCGTTGACCCCGCTATTTTGTCGGGGGGTATATGGGAAGCACTCATTACAACGGCGGCAGGTCTGTGCGTCGCCATTCCGACTATGGTGGCTTTAAACTACCTTGAGCAAAAGGTGGAGCGGTTTAAACACATTATGGAGGATGGTTTAACCCAGCTGTTCACGGTTGAACTCTATGTCTGATCGCTTGACTTTGGGGGTATCTCCCAAGCCCAGACCATTAATCAGCTTAACTCCACTCATTGATGTGGTGTTTATCTTGTTGGTGTTTTTCATGTTGGTCTCCAACTTTGTGCGTTGGCAGTCCACAGAACTTTCAGTAGGGCAAAAAGTCAGCCAGGTGAGCGTGGATAATAATCCCAATATTACCATTGTTGAGTTAGCGGGACAGGGGCGTTACTACATTGAAGGTGAGCAGCTCGATCTGCCTTCAATAGAAGCCTTAATCCACAGTCGCCTGATTGATGGTGCTCATAGAGTAGTGCTTCATGTCGATGAAGACTTGCCACTTCAGCAGCTCCTAGATATTTTTGTTCCTTTGGAGTCAATGGCAGGTAAGCGCATTTCGTTGTCTCGAGGTGCGTATGGAGATTAAAACTCCAGATAAAAGAGGGGAGTTATTTGAAAATACCTTGCCATTAATCAATATCGTATTTTTATTATTGATCTTTTTCATGTTGGCGGGGACATTTTCAAGCCCAGAGTATTTTCAGCTCAATCTGCCCCTTGCTGATACCGGTAATGCAGTCAATACTCGTAATATCACACTGTTAATGGATGCCAATGGTGAGCTTGCGATTGCCGATAGCCCCTATACGCAAACCGAGCTAATTGACTATCTTCAGGCTCAGCACTTAGAGCAAATCCAATTAAAGGCTGATGGTGCGGTAAAGGCTGCACAGCTTCTTGGTCTGATTGAAGCCTTGGCTGCCATCAATATTCAAACAATTCATTTGATGACCCTGCCTGAGTGATGTCTGAATCATCGTCGGTATTTAGTATTAAATTTAGATTGTGGTTGGTTTCATCGCTACTCATCATTTTGGTTCATGGTGTCATGATCTTTTGGGTGTTCGGATTTTTAGGGAGGCAGCATGAAGAGCCGGTTGCGAGTCAATTAACTATAGATTTAGCTCGGTTGGTGTATAACTCTACTTACGAGCCTGGTGCTGCCTCAAAGCCTGAACCCAAGCCTGAACCCAAGCCTGAACCCAAGCCTGAACCCAAGCCTGAATCTAAGCCTGAATCTAAGCCTGAATCTAAGCCTGAATCTAAGCCTGAATCTGGCCCTTCAAATGAGGGAGCCAAAGCCATCAATAAGCAAAATTCTGCTTCAGCTTCCTCTGAGGTTTCAATCAGGGGGTGTGGTTCGCAAGTTATGGAATCATTGAAGAATCAATATAGGGAGGAAATTTATCAAACTTTAGAAAGATACAAGCGCTACCCAGCATCCGCGCAACGGCGTAAACAGGAAGCAAAAATTGATGTGACTGTTGTTATATCTAACAAGGGTAAAATCATTGATTACAAAATAAAACCTAGTAAATACAAGTTGTTAAACGAGGCTGCAGATTCCATGCTTCAGTCTGTGCGAGCTGTGCCACAGATGCCAGTCGAATTGGCAAAAGAGTGTAATGTAGTAAGTTACAACTTTAAAATTATCTTCGAGATAGAATAACTAAAACATTGAATATAAATTATCAAAAAGTGTTGACGATCTAAAAGCTAATCCCTATAATTGCGCCTCCATTTTGCAGGGCTACAAAGTTCTGTAATGTTCTTTAAGATTGTTGGTTAGGTTGGGTTATGCAAAATCAAAGTATTCGTATCCGATTGAAAGCCTTTGATCACAAATTGATCGATGCTTCAACTCAAGAAATCGTTGAAACTGCACGCCGTACAGGTGCGCAGCTTAGGGGTCCCATTCCATTGCCAACAAGAAAGGAGCGTTACACGGTCCTAATTTCTCCGCATGTCAATAAAGATGCGCGCGATCAATATGAAATACGCACGCATAAGCGTTTGCTGGATATTGTTGATCCAACTGAGAAGACCGTTGACGCTCTAATGCGCCTTAACTTGGCTGCTGGTGTTGATGTTCAGATTAAACAAATTAAGAAGTAATTAGGTCCCGCCTGGCGGGTTTGTGTAATGCTCTGAAATGGGCGGCCGTAGCGGGTAAAAGCCCCGTACACTAAGAGGTTAATAAAATGACGATAGGCATTGTAGGTCGCAAAAGCGGCATGACTCGCATTTTTGCAGAAGATGGTGCTTCAATTCCGGTTACTGTTGTAGAAGTAGAGCCGAATCGTATTACTCAAATCAAAACGCTCGACACGGATGGTTATACTGCTTTGCAGGTGACTGTCGGTTCTCGTCGTGTATCGCGTGTATCAAAAGCTCAAGTAGGTCATTTCGCTAAGGCAAAGAGTGAGGCTGGTCGTTCACTATGGGAGTTGCGTACTGATGATGTCGCCAGCTATGAGTTGGGTGGTCAGTTGGATGTGGCTAGTCTAGGTTTTGAGCCTGGTGTCAAAGTGGATGTTACTGGAACTTCTAAAGGTAAAGGTTTTGCGGGCGTTATCAAGCGCTGGAATTTCAGCATGCAAGATGCTACTCACGGTAACTCGCTTTCTCATCGTGTTCCAGGTTCTATTGGTCAGTGTCAAACCCCTGGTCGAGTATTTAAAGGTAAGAAGATGGCTGGCCATATGGGTGCGGAACAAGTAACTGTGCAGAATCTTGAAGTTGTAAAAGTAGATGCAGAGCGTAACTTGCTGCTAATAAAAGGTGCGGTTCCAGGTGCACCTGGTGGCGATGTAATTGTGCGTCCGGCTGTAAAAGCTTAGCTCTGAGGGGAATTGATTGTGGAATTAAAGTTATCTAGTTCGGCAGGTGGATCTGAAGTTGTAAATGTTTCAGATGCAATTTTTGCAAGAGAGTTTAACCAAGATCTAGTTCATCAGGCCGTTATTTGTTATCAGGCTGGTGCTAGACAGGGTAGTAAAGCCCAAAAAAATCGCGCTGCAGTGTCAGGTGGTGGTAAAAAGCCTTGGAGGCAAAAAGGTACTGGTCGTGCTCGTGCTGGTACTATTCGTAGTCCTATATGGCGTAGTGGTGGGGTGACTTTTGCTGCTAGTCCTAGAAATTATGAGCAAAAAATTAACCGAAAAATGTATCGCTCTGCGATCAAGTGTATCTTGTCTGAATTGGCTAGGCAGGATCGTTTGGTGGTGGTTAATGAGTTTGCTGTTGAATCCCATAAGACTAAGCAGTTGTTAGATAAGCTCAATAGCTTGGGGTTGGATAATGTGTTAATTGTTGTTTCAGAGGTAAGTGAGAACTTGTACCTGGCTGCTAGAAATCTTCATTCGGTTGAAGTTGTTGATGTTAAGGCGGCAAATCCAGTGAGTTTAGTTGGTTTTGATAAGGTTCTTGTTACAGTTGAAGCACTTAAGCAATTTGAAGAGGTGTTGGTATGAATCAGGAGCGCCTTTATAAAGTGTTAGTGGGTCCGGTGCTTTCGGAGAAGTCTTCTAATTTGGCTGAGTTGTCAAATCAGTATGTTTTCAAAGTGGCAAAAGACGCAAATAAGCTTGAAGTAAAGTCTGCAGTTGAAAAATTGCTGAAGGTGAGTGTTGAATCTGTCAGATTGCTCAATGTGAAAGGCAAAACAAAGCGTACTCGATATGGTTTGGGTAAGCAAAATGACTGGAAAAAAGCTTACGTTCGTGTGGCTGCTGGTCAAAATATTGATTTGACGGCGGAGTAAGGGGTAACCAATGGCTATTGTTAAGAGTAAACCAACATCTGCTGGTCGACGCTTTGTAGTAAGTGTTGTAAATTCTGAATTGCATAAAGGTGCGCCTTACGCGCCGCTGCTTGAGAAGAAATCTAAGACAGGTGGTAGGAATAATTCTGGTAGAATTACTACTCGTCATGTCGGTGGTGGTCATAAACAGCATTACCGCGTGATTGATTTTAAAAGACTGAAAGATGCAATCCCTGCGAAGGTTGAGCGTCTTGAGTATGACCCTAACAGAAGTGCTAATATTGCCCTTATTTGTTATGCTGATGGCGAGCGCAGTTACATAATTGCACCAAAAGGTTTGTCTGCGGGTGATCAAATCCAATCTGGAGAAGCTTCTCCAATTAAGGTTGGGAATACTCTTCCTTTGCGAAATATTCCAGTGGGTAGTGTGATTCATTGTGTTGAGTTAAAGCCGGGTAAAGGCGCTCAGCTCGCTCGCTCTGCGGGAACCTCTGTTCAGTTGGTTGCTAGAGAAGGTTCATATGTTACTTTGCGTCTTCGAAGTGGAGAGATGAGAAAGGTTTTATCTGATTGTCGTGCTACATTGGGTGAGGTTTCAAATGGCGAACACAGTCTGCGTTCGCTGGGTAAGGCTGGTGCGTCACGTTGGAGGGGTGTAAGACCAACGGTTCGCGGTGTGGCTATGAACCCTGTAGATCACCCACATGGTGGAGGTGAAGGTAGAACATCAGGTGGAAGACATCCAGTAAGCCCTTGGGGTACGCCAACTAAAGGTTATAAAACCCGTAAGAATAAGCGTACAGATAAAATGATTGTTCGTCGTCGCGGTAAAAAATAAATCGCGCTTAGCTAGTTAAAAGAGGAAAGCCTTGTGCCACGTTCATTAAAAAAAGGTCCATTTGTTGATGATCATCTTATGAAAAAAGTTGAGACAGCAAAGGAAAAAAATGATCGCCGACCTATTAAAACTTGGTCCAGGCGCTCTATGATACTGCCAGATTTTGTTGGCTTAACCATCGCTGTTCATAACGGTAAACAGCATGTGCCAGTTCTCATTAATGAAGAAATGGTGGGTCACAAGTTGGGCGAGTTTGCGGCAACTCGAAATTATCGTGGTCACGCTGCTGATAAGAAAGCGAAGCGCTAATAGGAGTTGATGATGGAAACTAAAGCAATTTTAAAAGGTGCTCGTATATCAGCTCAGAAGGTAAGGTTGGTTGCTGATCAAATTCGTGGTAAGCATGTTGAAGAAGCACTGGAAATTCTAAATTTCAGCCAGAAGAAAGCGGCTGTGTTAGTCAAGAAAGTGCTTGAATCTGCAATGGCGAATGCAGAGCACAATGATAGTGCTGAAGTTGATGAATTAAGAGTATCGACAATCTATGTTGATGAAGGGATGACAATGAAGCGTATAAAACCGCGCGCAAAGGGTCGTGCAGACCGAATACTAAAGCGTAGTTGTCATATTACAGTTAAAGTAGCTGACGAATAAGAGAGCATTGGTCATGGGTCAAAAGGTACATCCAACAGGTATTCGTTTAGGTATTGTTAAGAAACATACCTCAACGTGGTATGCCAACAGCAAGCAGTATGCAGACATGCTTTATTCTGATTTAAAAGTCAGAGAGTACTTGCGTAAACATTTGTCGACAGCATTTGTCAGTCGTATTGATGTAGAGCGTCTTGAGGTTGGACGTTCATCAAATACAACAGCAAAAGTGACTATACATACGGCTCGTCCTGGTATGGTGATTGGTAAGAAAGGTGCTGATCTAGAAAAGCTTAAGCCTGCTGTTTCTTCATTGATGGATGTGCCAGTTGTTATTGACGTTAAAGAAATCGTCAAGCCAGACCTAGATGCTACTTTAGTTGCTCAGGGTGTGGCATCACAGTTGGAAAGACGTGTGATGTTTCGCCGTGCGATGAAAAGAGCTGTTCAAAATGCAATGAGACAAGGTGCTCAGGGTATCAAGATTCAAGTCAGTGGTCGTCTTGGTGGAGCTGAAATTGCTAGGACTGAATGGTATCGAGAAGGTCGAGTGCCTCTTCATACGTTGAGGGCGGACATTGACTATTCAACTGCTGAAGCATCTACAACTTACGGTATAATTGGCGTAAAAGTGTGGATCTTCAAAGGTGAAATTATTGGTGATGTTGAGCAAGTAGAAACAACATCTAAAAAGAAAAACTCAAAGGCTAAGTAAGGGGTACGCATAATGTTACAGCCGAAGCGTACGAAGTTCCGCAAGCAAATGAAAGGCCGCAATCGCGGTTTGGCTCAGCGTGGTTCTAAGGTTAGTTTTGGGGAGTATGGTCTTAAGGCTACCGGTCGTGGTCGAATAACCGCTCGTCAAATTGAGGCAGCTCGACGTGCAATGACTAGGCATGTTAAGCGTGGCGGAAAAATTTGGATTCGAGTTTTTCCTGATAAGCCAATTACCAGTAAGCCTCTTGAGGTTCGTCAAGGTAAAGGTAAGGGTAACGTAGAATATTGGGTTGCTCAGATTCAGCCTGGCAAGGTTTTGTATGAAATGGAAGGCGTTAGTGAAGAGCTAGCCAGAGAGGCCTTTTTGTTGGCAGCAGCTAAGTTGCCAGTGGCTACCACTTTTGTTAAACGTTCGGTGATGTGATGAAAGCAGCAGAACTTCGTGAAAAATCAGTAGATGAGTTAAAAGCAGAGCTGATAGCTCAGTTAGAAGAGCAGTTTAAACTGCGTATGCAGAAAAACTCTGGTCAAGACTTGCCAACGCATGTATTTAAAAATGTTCGTCGCGATATTGCTCGAATAAAAACGTTATTGACAGAAAAACAGGCAGGTAACTAATCATGGCTGAAGAACTAAAAGCCTCTAAAACAGTCACTGGCAAAGTCGTCAGTAATAAAATGGATAAAACTATCACCGTGTTGATCGAGCGGAGAGTTAAGCATCCAATTTATGGCAAATATGTCAGTAAATCTTCGAAGCTAAAAGCGCATGACGAAGAAAATGTTTGTAATGAGGGTGATGTAGTTAGGATATCGGAATCTCGACCACTATCAAAAACCAAATCCTGGCGTTTGGTAGATATTGTTGAGCGTGCCACCCAAATTTAGTGGCCCATAACGGTTTTGGAGACAAGTAATGATTCAGACAGAAAGTTATCTTGAAGTGGCCGATAATAGCGGTGCGCGTCGAGTGATGTGTATAAAAGTGCTCGGTGGTTCTCACAGGCGTTATGCTGCAGTGGGTGACATCATCAAAGTCACAGTTAAAGAAGCTATACCTCGCGGTAAAGTGAAAAAAGGTCAAGTTATGAAGGCCGTTGTTGTTCGAACAAAGAAAGGTGTTCGTCGTCAAGATGGTTCTTTAGTTAAATTTGATGATAATGCTGCGGTTCTGTTAAAGCAGGATGATTCTCCAATTGGAACACGTATTTTTGGTCCAGTCACGAGAGAGCTTCGTGGTGAGAAATTTATGAAGATTATTTCTCTAGCACCAGAAGTGCTATAGCAAAAGGCGGAGAAAAGTGATGCAAAGAATTAAGCAAGATGATGAAGTGATTGTCGTTACTGGTAAAGGTAAAGGGGAAAGAGGCAAAGTTCTCAAAGTACTTAAAGACGACAAGCTTTTGGTTTCCGGTGTGAAGATGGTGAAGAAACATCAAAAACCAAACCCGCAACTGGGTGTTGCTGGCGGTATCGTAGAGAAAGAGTCGCCGATTCATATTTCCAACGTCGCACTTTACAACAGTGAGATTGAAAAAGGCGATAAAGTTGGTTTTAAAGAAATCGATGGCAAAAAAGTAAGAGTGTTTAAATCTTCTGGCAAGCCAGTAGATTCAAAATAAACTGAACGTGAATGGTAATTACAATGGCTAGTTTGAAACAACGCTACAAAGAAGAGATAGCACCTAAGCTGAGAGAAGAGCTAGGTATCGCTAATATCATGGCTGTTCCGCGCATCACCAAAGTGACTTTGAATATGGGCGTTGGTGAAGCTGTTGGTGATAAGAAGGTGCTTGAAAAGGCGGTTGAAGATCTACAGAAAATATCGGGTCAAAAGCCGGTTATAACAAAGGCTCGCAAATCAATTGCTGGTTTTAAGATTCGTGAAGACTGGCCAATTGGTTGTAAAGTTACCTTGCGCAAAGAAAGAATGTATGACTTTCTTGAAAGACTTATCTCGATTGCTATTCCTCGAATCAGAGATTTTAGAGGAATAAGTGGTAAGCAATTCGATGGTCGTGGCAATTTCTCGATGGGTGTGACAGAGCAAATCATTTTCCCAGAAATTGATTACGATAAAATTGACAAGCTAAGAGGCTTGGATATTTGTATAACAACGACTGCAGGCAACGATGAGCACGGCAGAGCGTTACTAAAAGCATTTAATTTTCCTTTTAAAGGATAGGTTTGTTATGGCAAAGACATCAATGATCGAGCGCGAAAAGAAACGTGCGAAACTAGTTGAAAAGTATGCGGCTAAGCGTAAAGAGCTGAAGGCAATTATAGTTAACCCTTCATCAACAGATGATGAGGTTTGGGAAGCTCAGGTAAAACTGCAAAAATTACCTAGAGATTCTAGTCCTTCAAGACGCCAAAGACGTTGTCGTTTGACTGGTAGACCGCATGGTGTTTATCGCAAATTCGGTCTTTGCCGTAATCAGTTAAGAGAGGCTGCTATGCGCGGTGATGTCCCAGGTCTTGTTAAGGCAAGCTGGTAATAAAGAGGTTGATGATATGAGTATGCAAGATCCGCTAGCCGATATGTTGACAAGAATTCGTAACTCTCAGCAAGTTGGCAAACTTAATGTTTCGATGCCCTCATCTAAAGTGAAGGTAAACGTTGCTAAAGTGCTAGAGCAAGAAGGTTATATTGAGTCTTTTGAAGTGTCTGGAGATGTTAAGCCGCAACTAAAGATAAGCCTTAAGTACTTTGAAGGAAAGCCCGTTATTGCTGAGTTGGATAGAATAAGCAGACCGGGACTTAGAAAGTATTCAGGTAAGGATGAGTTGCCTTCTGTGCGAGGTGGCTTGGGTGTTGCAATTGTTTCAACTAGTCAAGGTGTCATGACTGAGCGTCAAGCAAAACAGCTTGGTGTTGGTGGTGAAGTGCTTTGCACTGTGTTCTAACCTTAGTTGAATTACTGATATTTAGGTATAAATTATGTCAAGAATAGCAAAAAACCCGGTTGAACTACCCAGTGGTGTTCAGGTGTCTTTGGATGGTCGTGATTTGAATGTTAAAGGCTCTAATGGAACATTGTCTTTGGTCGTTAGTGACCTTGTTGAAATTAAGCAAGAAGAGAATCAGTTGAGTTTTTCTGCTAGTAAAGAAAGCAAGGAATCCAAGGCATTAGCTGGTACGGTTAGATCGTTGGTTAGTAATATGGTCATTGGCGTAAGCCAGGGATTTGAAAGAAAATTAGTTCTTGAAGGCGTAGGTTATCGTGCGAAAGCTTCAGGCAATGTTATTAGTCTGACCTTGGGCTACTCGCATCCCGTTGATTATACCCTTCCCGAAGGGGTAACGGCTGAGACGCCAACTCAGACTGAAATCGTTGTTAAGTGCGCGGACAAGCAGCAGTTGGGTCAGGTGTGTTCAGAAATTAGGGCGTTGAGAGCTCCAGAGCCATACAAAGGTAAAGGTGTTCGTTATCATAATGAGCGTATTCGCCGTAAAGAAGCGAAGAAAAAGTAAGGTAAGATGACATGAATGCTAAAAAGAAGACAAGATTGAGAAGAGCTGGACGTTCAAGAGCCAAAATACGTCAGCTGGGTGCTACGAGGTTGTGTGTAAACAGAACGCCACGTCATATCTATGCACAAGTAATATCTGCTGATGGCGGTAACGTGATTGCTAGCGCCTCAACTCTTGATAAAACAATACGTAGTGGAACCACTGGCAACATAGAAGCTGCGAAAGCAGTCGGACAGTTGATTGCAGAAAGAGCAAAAAATGCAGGTGTAACAGCCGTTGCATTTGATCGAAGTGGTTTTAAGTATCATGGTCGTGTTAAAGCACTTGGTGATGCTGCGCGTGAATCTGGTTTAGAATTTTAAAGGTTGCATTAACTATGGCTTTTAACAAAAAAGACGAAAACAACGCAGAAGGTTTACAAGAGAAATTAGTTCAAGTAAACCGAGTTGCAAAAACTGTAAAAGGTGGAAGAATCTTTGGCTTTACAGCCCTTACAGTAGTGGGTGATGGTAATGGCCGTGTTGGTTTCGGTCGTGGTAAAGCCCGTGAAGTACCTTTGGCAATTCAAAAGGCTATGGAAGCTGCACGCAGAAACATGATTGATGTGGAGCTAAATGGCGATACGATTCAATACCCAACTAAGGGAAGACATGGTGCATCTAAGGTCTTTATGCAACCCGCCTCACAAGGTACTGGTGTGATTGCAGGTGGTGCCATGAGAGCGGTATTGGAAATTGCTGGTGTTCAAAACGTTTTGGCGAAATGTTACGGATCAACCAATCCTGTAAATGTTGTTAGAGCGACATTCAGTGCTCTTAAAGAAATGCGTTCGCCTCAACAAGTGGCCGCAAAACGTGGTAAATCTGTTGAAGAGATTACCTCTTAATCAGACTATATATTAAGTGAGTAGAGTCATGGCTAATAAAACATTGAAGGTTACACAAGTTAAAAGTGTGCATGGTCGGCTAAAGACCCATAAAGCCTGTGTAGCTGGTTTAGGTTTGCGTCGTATAGGTCATACCGTTGAAGTTGAAGATACCCCTTCCGTCCGTGGCATGATTAACCGTGTGTCTTATCTCGTAAAAATTGAGGGAGCTTAACATGTACTTAAATACATTAGCGCCGGCAGAAGGCAGTACTAAAGATAAAAAACGAGTTGGCCGTGGAATTGGTAGCGGTCTTGGTAAGACGGCTGGTCGCGGGCATAAAGGTCTGAAGTCACGATCAGGTGGCACTGTTAAGCCAGGTTTTGAAGGTGGTCAGATGCCATTACAGAAGCGTCTACCAAAGTATGGTTTCGTTTCTAGAATTGGTGCTGTGAGTGCTGAAGTTCGTCTTTCTGAACTGAATTCTGTAGATGCAGAAATCATTACTCTTGAAGAACTGGCGAATGCAGGTTTGATTACCAAAAATATCAAGAGAGTTAAGGTTTTCCTTTCTGGGGAAATCAACAAGGCTATTACCCTGAAGGGTTTATCTGTCACTAAAGGTGCTAAAGCAGCAATTGAAGCTGCTGGCGGTAAGGTAGACGCTTAATAATGGCTGCGCCAGGTAAAAGTTTATCGAATAAGAAAAGCCAAAGTGAGTTAATGCCTCGCCTTGGCTTTTTACTCATGGCTATCTTAGTTTATCGACTCGGTACGCATGTTCCTGTACCTGGCTTAAACTTTGAAGTTGTAAGCGATTTTTTTAAGCAGCAATCGGAGACTATTTTAGGTTTATTTAATATGTTCTCTGGTGGTGCCCTTGAGAGAATGAGTATATTGGCGTTAGGAATAATGCCATACATATCAGCCTCGATTATCATGCAATTGTTGGGTGCGGTAAGCCCATCATTAGAGCAGTTGAAGAAAGAAGGGGATGCTGGTCGTCGTAAAATGAGCCAGTATACACGCTACCTGACTATTGCTCTGGCAATTGTGCAAGCTTTTTTTGTTACTCAAGGATTAGCTTCGCAAGAAAACTTTGTGGACTCTGAAGCATTCCCAGGAATGACCTTTCATTTTGTGGCTACTGTATCTTTGGTCACTGGTGCTGTGTTTATGATGTGGTTGGGTGAGCAAATTACCGAGAGAGGGATCGGTAACGGGATATCAATGTTGATCTTTGCGGGCATTGTTGCGGGTATCATCCCAGCTATAGGTGGGGCATTTACTAGCGCTCAAACCTCAAGTACAGGTATTTTTGCTGTTTTGTTCATGTTGGTATTTGCTGTGGCGATCATTTGGTTTGTCGTCTTTATTGAAAGAGGACAGCGGCAGATTACAGTTAACTATGCAAAGAGGCAGCAAGGTCGTAAAGTATTTGCGGCGCAAACGAGCCATCTGCCACTGAAAGTGAATATGGCTGGTGTAATTCCAGCGATTTTCGCAAGTAGTTTGTTGCTGTTTCCTGCCTCAATTTCTCAGTTTTTTGGAGATGGTAGCTCGGAAGGTGTAATGCAATTGATTACAGCCGCTTTAGGACAAGGGCAGCCGTTACAAATTGTTGTATTTACAGCTTTGATTGTTTTCTTTTGTTTCTTTTATACGGCCTTAATGTTTAACCCCAATGAGGTGGCGGATAATCTTAAGAAGTCAGGGGCATACATTCCAGGGATCAGACCTGGTGAGCAATCAGCAAAGTATATAGACAGTGTTTTAACCCGTTTGACAGTAATTGGTTCAATCTACATGGCTGGAATATGTTTGATTCCTCAGGTTTTAACCAATATACCCAATATTAGTACGTTGGCTAACTATTTAGGTGGAACATCTCTGCTGATTGTTGTAGTGGTTTTGATGGACTTTATGGCTCAAGTTCAGTCTCATGCGATGTCACAACAGTATGATTCATTGATGAAAAAATCAAATTTAAAAGGTAATTCAGCGGGTCGTTAGGTCTGCCATAAGAGGTTAATTTATGAAAGTACAAGCTTCAGTAAAAAAGGTTTGCCGCAATTGTAAAATTGTTCGTCGTAAAGGTGTTTTAAGAATCATCTGTTCTACAGATCCAAAGCACAAACAAAGGCAAGGTTAATTTAGTCGAAAGACTATTTTGGGGGTATTAACTGTCGTTTATTAAGAAATTAATAAACTATTGCAATTTGGTGATTTTATAGCTACTATTGCGCCCTTTTTAGCGTTAGTGGCTATTGTTGCCGTTAATACCGTTATTTCAATATACGTGGAGTAAATCAGATGGCCCGTATTGCTGGTGTAAACATACCAGATCATAAACATGCTGTTATTTCTTTAACATCGATCTACGGCATAGGTCTCACAAAAGCGAAGGGTATTTGCCAGGCAACTGGTATTGCTCAAGATAGAAAAATTAGTGATCTTTCTGAAGCAGAGCTAGACAATCTGCGTGATGAGGTGGCTAAAAATACTGTTGAGGGTGACCTTCGGCGCGAAGTATCTATGAATATTAAGCGTTTGATGGACCTAGGTTGTTATCGAGGCATTAGACATCGTCGCAATTTGCCTGTCAGAGGGCAGCGTTCAAAGACTAATGCTAGAACGAGAAAAGGTCCTAGAAGACCGATTAAACGTTAATTGTTAAAACTTAAACAGTAGGAATCGTTGTTATGGCTAAGCCAGGTAATAAAACAACCAAGAAAAAAATTAAAAAAGTGGTGACTGATGGTGTTGCTCATATTAAGTCGAGCTTCAACAATACGATCATTACTTTAACTGATCAACAAGGTAACACTTTGTCTTGGGCAACTGCCGGTGGTTCGGGTTTTAGAGGCTCAAGAAAAAGTACTCCGTTTGCGGCTCAGGTTGCTGCTGAAAATGCAGGTGAAGCCGCTTTGGATTATGGTTTAAAAAACCTTCACGTGGAAGTCAATGGTGCTGGTCCAGGACGTGAGTCTGCTGTAAGAGGCTTGCATCTTAAAGGGTATAAAATCTTAAGTATTAGAGATGTTACCCCGATCCCACATAATGGCTGTCGCCCATCTAAGAAACGTCGCGTGTAGGAGAATTTGATATGGCTCGTTATTTAGGACCAACTTGTAAACTCTCTCGTCGCGAAGGGACTGATTTGTTCTTGAAAAGTGGCGTTAGACCGATAGAATCAAAGTGTAATGTTGAAAATGCTCCAGGTCAGCACGGCGTTAGAAGAGGCCGTCTGTCTGATTATGGTGTTCAGTTGCGTGAAAAGCAAAAAGTAAGACGCACCTATGGCATTTTGGAAAAGCAATTTAGAAGTTACTACAAAAAAGCTGCTAGACAGAAAGGCGCTACCGGTGAAAACCTTCTTCAATTGCTAGAATGCCGCTTAGACAATGTGGTTTATCGTATGGGTTTTGGCTCTACGCGTGCGGAATCTAGACAGCTAGTAACT
Organism: Polaribacter sp.; assembly: GCA_964226685.1. Taxonomy (GTDB): domain Bacteria; phylum Pseudomonadota; class Gammaproteobacteria; order Pseudomonadales; family Cellvibrionaceae; genus CAXQRU01. Next base: position 14,668 of record CAXQRU010000186.1, read on the forward strand.
CATAAGTCTATCTTGGTTAACGGTAAAGTGGTGAATGTACCTTCTTACCAAGTTAGTGCCAATGATGTTGTTGCTATTAGAGAGAAGTGCAAAAAACAGTTGCGAATCAAGCATGCTTTAGAGCTGTCTGCCAATAGAGCGGAAGTTGATTGGGTTGATGTAAATTCTGGCAATATGGAAGGTGTTTTCAAAAGAATTCCTGACCGTGCTGATTTACCAGCTGAAATTAACGAAAACCTTATTGTTGAGCTTTACTCTAAGTAATATTTAGCTTAACAACCCATAGATTAAAAGGTGCCTTTATGCAAAGTGCAGTAAATGAATTTCTAACACCACGTCAGATTGACGTAACTGAAAATTCGCCTACTCATGCTAGGGTGGTTCTTGAACCTCTTGAGCGTGGTTTTGGGCATACACTTGGTAATGCATTAAGAAGAATTTTGTTATCTTCTATGCCTGGTTGCGCCATAACTGATGTAGAAATTGATGGTGTTCTGCATGAGTACAGCACCATAGAGGGAGTGCAAGAGGATGTTATCGAAATCCTCTTGAATCTTAAAGATGTTGCTGTTGTTATGCATGATTCTGAAAGAACACAAACTACCTTATCTCTAACTAAATCAGGCCCAGGTGTTGTGACAGCGGGTGATATTGCCCTAGATCATGATGTTGAAATCAAAAACCCTGACCATGTTATTGCTAACATAACTGGTGATACGAAGCTTTCTATGAAGCTGATTGTTGCCAAAGGTCGTGGTTATCAGCCTGCAGATACTCGTGCTTCTGATGATGAAGAAACTAGAGCGATTGGTCGCTTGAAGTTAGATGCTTCTTTTGGGCCAGTTAAGCGTTTAGCTTACAATGTAGAGAGTGCCCGTGTTGAGCAAAGAACTGACTTGGATAAGTTAGTTTTGGACTTGGAAACCAATGGCACAATAGATCCTGAAGATGCCATCAGACGTGCGGCTACTATTTTGCAACAACAGTTAGCTGTTTTCGTGGACTTGGAAGGTGAGAAATCTTCAGAGCCAGAACAGAAAGAAGAGGCGATTGACCCAGTGTTATTGCGCCCTGTTGATGATCTTGAGCTGACTGTACGTTCTGCGAATTGTCTTAAAGCTGAGAATATCTACTACATTGGTGATTTGATTCAGCGAACTGAGGTTGAATTGTTGAAGACTCCTAACTTGGGTAAGAAGTCACTGACAGAGATCAAAGATGTACTTGCTTCTCGTGGCTTGTCGCTAGGTATGCGTTTGGAGAATTGGCCTCCATCAAGTCTTCGTGGTGACGACTAAATAGGTAGTCGTTAGAATATAATTTCGATTGCTGAGATAGCAATATTAAGTAAAGGGTAATGTCATGCGTCATCGTAAAAGTGGCCGAAAATTAAATCGAAATAGCTCTCACAGAAAAGCTATGTTTAAGAACATGTGTATTTCTTTGATTGAGCATGAGCTGATCAAGACTACACTGCCAAAAGCAAAAGAGTTAAGGAAAGTGATTGAGCCATTGATCACGCTTTCTAAGAAAGATGGTGTTGCTAATCGCCGGTTGGCGTTTAGCCGACTAAATTCAGACTCTGCTGTTGGCAAGCTGTTTAATGAACTAGGTCCTCGTTTTGAAGCGAGACCCGGTGGTTATGTCAGAATTTTGAAGTGTGGTTATCGTACTGGCGATAAAGCGCCAATGGCTTACATCGAGTTTGTTGATCGTCAAGTTGAAGTGATTGATGATGAGCCGCTAGAAGCTGAAGCGAGCTAAACACAGATAGATTTAAATCCCCTGTTAATGGGGATTTTTTTTGCCTTTCATTTGGTTTATTGCAGGGATTGGTTGTATTTCTTTTCTTGAATGTACATTGGCATTTGTTCTGAGTCGAGAGGCTTGCTGAACAGGTAGCCTTGTATAATGTTGCAGTTCATTTTCTTTAGTAGTGATAACGTTTCAAGGTCTTCTACACCTTCTGCGACTACATTGATTTTTAGTTTGCGCCCAAGCTCGATAATGACGGATGCAATGGCGGCATCTTTTTCACAATGAAGAATATCCTTGATAAAGCTTCGGTCGAGTTTGATACAGTCAATTTCAAAGTTCTTTAGATAGCTTAGAGAAGAAAAGCCAGTACCAAAATCATCAATAGATAATTTAAAGCCACTATCTTTAAGCTTTTGAATGGTTTTGATATTTTGGGTGGTTGAATCAATAAAAATATTTTCGGTAAATTCTAAATCGACCAGTTTGGGGTCGATCTCATGATCTTTGATAATCTTTTCAAGTGTTTCGTGTATCCTTGGGTGGCGCATAAACTTTGGTGAAAGGTTGATAGCAATATTGGTTTGTTCATCAATTATTCCGCTTTCTCGCCAGCGTTTCCACTGTACCAGTGCTTCTTCAATGATCCATTCAGTGGCGATGACGATGAGGCCGGTTTCTTCAAGTATATCGAGAAACATGGCTGGTGATAGGACTCCATGATGAGGGTGGCGCCATCTAACTAGGGCTTCAATGCCATAAATCTTTCCTTGTGTGATGTCAATTTGGGGCTGGTACATCAAAAATAGTTGCTTTTCGTCGAGTGCTTTTCTGAGGCTGGCCTCAATATCAGCTCTAAGTTGCGCCGCAACTTGTAGGTCTTTGGTAAAAAAGGAGTATTGGTTGCCCCCTTTTTCTTTTGATAAGTACATCGCCATGTCGGCTTGCTTTAACAGTTTGGCGCTATCAAGATCTTCTGTTGCCATGGGAATGGATATGCCCAAGCTTCCGGAGGTGAAGACGATATTGCCATTAATTTCAAAGGGTTGAGATAGGGCTTGAAGTATTTTATCGGCGATCATTTGGGTTTTGCGAATGCTGGAATTGTGGCTTTCAAACAGCAGTGTAAACTCATCTCCCCCAAGGCGTGAAAGAGTATCGCCTTTTCGTATGCAGTCGTTGATGCGCTTTGAAACTTCGATTAATAGCTGGTCCCCTACAGCATGTCCCAGGGTGTCATTGATATTCTTGAAGTTATCCAAATCCAGCATCATCACGCTAATTTGGGTTTTTTCTGGAAGACGTTCTTTGCGGAGCAAACAGCGGTTTAGTCGGTCGATAAAGACGCTACGGTTGACAAGGCCGGTGAGTGAATCGTGTCGAGCCAATTGTTTCAGTTGATTTTCAGTGTGTTTTCTCTCGATGGCGTAGTAGATGGTACGACTAACCATGGGGCCGTCGATTTCGCCCTTGTGAATGTAATCTTGTGCTCCACAGCGAATCGCTTGTCTGACGATCCTTTCATCATGCGTACCGGTCAGGACAATAATTGGGGTGTCAGCATAGGTACTTTTGAGCGACTCAAGTGTGTTGAGTCCTATGCTATCGGGGAGTGTTAAATCCAAAATGATGACGTCAAAGTTTTCTTTTTCTAGGGTAGCTAGGGCGTTATGGAGACTTTCAGCAACCGAGATTTGGTAATGTTGTTGTGAATTTTGTTTAAGTAAATAGTCGAACAACTGCACATCGGATGCATTATCTTCGATGTGCAATAAGCGTATCGTTCTGTTTTTTAGCAAGGATTGATTCGTCACGTTCTACTTAATTACTGAGAATTCGGCGTCGTCAATCTTAAGTATAGTGCTTGCCTCAGAAAATGCTTGTTATTGTTTCTTTTTGAGTAAAGGTTTTAGAAAGTGCCCTGTATGAGAGTCTGGGTGCTTAGCTATCGCCTCTGGCGCGCCCTCTGCGATGATTTGTCCGCCACCACTGCCGCCTTCTGGCCCTAGATCGATAATCCAGTCTGCCGTTTTGATGACATCTAAATTATGTTCTATCACTAGAATCGTATTGCCGTGATCCCTAAGGCGGTGGAGCACCGTGAGTAGCATTTGTATATCGTGAAAGTGCAAGCCGGTGGTCGGCTCATCCAATATGTAGAGTGTTTGACCGGTATCTCGTTTGGATAATTCCTTGGCCAGTTTAACCCTTTGCGCTTCCCCGCCTGATAATGTCGTTGCCGATTGCCCAAGTTTTATGTAGGAAAGCCCGACATCGATCAGTGTTTGCAGTTTGCGGTTGATGGCAGGTATGGCATCGAAAAATTGGTAGGCATCTTCGATGGTCATATCGAGCACTTGGTGAATATTTTTTCCTTTGTAGTGAATTTCTAAGGTTTCTCGGTTGTATCGCTCGCCCTTACAGATGTCACAAGGGACGTAAATATCTGGTAAAAAGTGCATTTCTACTTTTACCACGCCATCGCCTTGGCAGGCCTCGCAGCGACCGCCTTTGACATTAAAACTAAAGCGCCCAGGTTTGTAGCCTCTTGAGCGTGCTTCTTGCGTACTGGCAAACAGTTCCCTGACGGGGGTGAAGATGCCTGTGTAGGTGGCAGGATTGGATCGTGGAGTACGACCAATAGGACTTTGATCGATATCAACGCATTTGTCGAGGTGTTCTAGTCCACTAATGGATTGGTATTTCGCCGCTTTCAAAGTGGTTGCTTTATTGAGCTGCGTGGCGGCAAGTGGGTAGAGTGTATTGCTAATCAGGGTGGATTTTCCTGATCCAGACACGCCTGTGATACACGTCATAAGGCCGAGCGGCAGTTTCAGTGTGACATTTTGTAGGTTGTTGCCTGCGGCGCCCGTTAACACCAGCTCTTTTCCTTTTTGAGGGAGGTGGCGCTGCTTGGGTACTTGAATACTCAATTTGCCAGAGAGATACTGGCCAGTTAAGGATTTTGGGTTTTTCTTGATGTTGGCAAGCGAGCCCTGTGCCACCACTTCGCCGCCGTGAACCCCTGCTCCTGGGCCGATGTCAATGATGTGATCAGCCAGGCGGATGGCATCTTCATCGTGCTCAACCACAATAACGGTATTGCCAATATCTCTGAGGTGGGTGAGCGTTTTGAGAAGGCGATCATTATCTCGTTGATGTAAGCCAATGGAGGGTTCGTCCAGAATATAAAGCACGCCAACAAGTCCTGCGCCAATTTGACTGGCGAGACGGATTCTTTGAGCCTCGCCGCCTGAAAGGGTATCCGCGCTTCGACTTAACGTTAAATAATTAAGGCCAACGTTGACCAGAAATTTAAGACGATCTTGTAACTCTTTAATAATTTTATCGGCAATTTGACCTCTAGCGCCAGAGAGCTTCAGGGTACAAAAATAATCGTAGGCCTGTCCGATGGGCAGTGCGGTGATATCGGGTAGTGTTTGTTTTTCAATGAACACATTTCTTGCATCTTCGCACAGTCGAGTACCTCCGCAATCGGGACAGGCTTGTGATGTCAAAAATTTCGCCAGCTCTTCCCGAACGGATTGGGAGTCGGTATCTCGATACCGACGATTCATATTGGGAATCACGCCTTCAAAAGTGTGCTTGCGTTTGTGGATGTCGCCACGTTCATTGATGTAGCTGAAATTGATTTCTTCTTTGTCTGAGCCAAATAATATGGCATCTCGATGTGCTTTCTTTAATTTTTCCCACGGCGTGTCAATGCTAAATTTGTAATGTTTTGCCAGCGATTCCAGCAAGTGAAAGTAATAGACATTGCGTCGATCCCAGCCTCGAATAGCGCCTTCAGCCATGCTGGCCTCTGGAAATTGCACCACTCGCTCGGGATCAAAATATTGGTGAACGCCGAGTCCATCACAGGTGCCGCAAGCGCCTGCGGGGTTGTTGAAGGAGAATAATCTCGGTTCGAGTTCGCTGATGGCGTAATCACAAATTGGGCACGCGTGCTTAGAAGAAAACACTTGGTCTTTTTGTTCGCCATCCATGAAATGCAATAGCAAAGTTCCGCTGCTGAGATTGAGGGCAGTCTCGATGGATTCTGCTAACCGAAGTTTGATGTCCTCTCTAACTTTAAAGCGATCAATGACGACTTCGATGGTGTGCTTTTTCTTTTTATCGAGTGAAGGAGCTTGGTCGATATCCACCACGATGCCGTCGATTCGTGCACGAATAAAGCCTTCTCGTTGAAGCTGTTCAAAGACGTGCAGATGCTCACCTTTTCTATCCTTGATCAGGGGGGCTAAAAGCATCAGTTTGGTGCCTTCCTCTAGTGCTAAGATACTGTCGACCATTTCACTGATGGTTTGAGCGGTGAGCGGTTGGTCATGTTGGGGACATCTGGGTTCGCCGACCCGTGCGAACAGGAGCCTTAAGTAATCGTAGATCTCAGTAATCGTTCCAACAGTCGAGCGGGGATTGTGGGAAGTTGATTTTTGTTCAATCGAGATAGCTGGGCTTAAGCCATCAACATGATCCACGTCAGGTTTGTCCATCATTGAGAGAAATTGCCGGGCGTAGGTGGACAACGACTCAACATAGCGCCTTTGGCCCTCGGCATAGAGGGTATCAAAAGCCAGTGATGATTTGCCGGAGCCAGAAAGACCGGTAATCACAATGAATTTATCTCTTGGGATGGTCAGGTCGATGTTTTTCAGGTTGTGGGTGCGAGCCCCTTTTACGATGATAGTGTCCACGATTCTCTTCAGTAATGGTCAGTGAGCTGGGCAGTATAGATGCTTGTGTTATCGATAAACAAGCGTATCCGCTGTTGCTGTAAATCAAGTTAGCACTTAGGGCGGTTAGGCAGTACAATACTACGCTTTTGCAGAGGGCATGGTTCATCGTGCTTAAATGAGGGTGATATGAGAGTTACGGTTTTTGGTACGGGGTATGTTGGGCTGGTAACGGGTGCTTGTTTGGCGGATGTCGGTCACCAGGTAATGTGCGTCGATGTTGATCAGAAAAAAATCGAGCGCTTAAAAGCGGGCGAAATTCCTATTTATGAGCCGGGTCTTGAAAAGGTCGTCAAAGAAGCTTACCAAGCGGGCAATCTATATTTCACCATAGATGCGGAAGAGGCCGTGAACTTCGGTGATATCTGCTTTATTGCCGTGGGAACTCCACCCGATGAAGACGGCTCGGCTGACCTTCAATATGTATTGGCCGTAGCGGACACCATTGCTCTACACATGCAATCGTCAAAAATCGTGGTGACCAAATCGACGGTGCCGGTTGGCACGGCCGATAAAGTCGCCCATACCCTGCAAACTCGTCTAGAAAAAGAAAATAAGCTCTCCAAATCCATCCAATATTATGTGGCGTCTAACCCAGAGTTCTTGAAAGAAGGTAATGCCGTTGGTGACTTTATGAAGCCCGACCGGATCGTGATTGGCACGGAAGATCAAGAGGTGATCGAGGCGTTAAAAGAGCTGTATGCTCCCTTTAATCGAAGCCGAGATCGTCTGGTGGTGATGGATGTTCGCTCTGCCGAGCTGACTAAATATGCGGCGAACGCGATGTTGGCGACCAAAATTAGCTTTATGAATGAGATGGCTAATTTGGCAGAGAGATTGGGGGCTGATATTGAGCAAGTGCGTAACGGCATCGGCTCAGACCCTCGTATCGGTTATCACTTTATTTACCCAGGTTGCGGTTATGGCGGTTCTTGCTTTCCGAAAGATGTTAAGGCCTTAGCGCGCACCGCGCTGGAGTGCGATTATGTGCCTGAGTTGTTGCAGGCCGTTGAAGAAGTCAATGAGCAACAAAAGCATCGATTGTTTGAAAAGCTCAGCGAGCACTTTGATGGTCAGCTAAAAGGCAAAACCATTGCGGTGTGGGGCTTGAGCTTTAAGCCAAATACCGATGATATGCGAGAGGCTCCCAGCCGGGTGCTCATGGAGGCACTGTGGGCCGAGGGCGCCAGAATTCGTGCCTACGATCCTGAGGCCATGGTTGAATGCAGTCGCCTCTATCCCGATGAGCCCTTGTTGGCCCTTGTCGATACCAAAGAAGAAGCCCTACATGATGCCGATGCTTTGGTCATTTGTACGGAGTGGAAAGAATTCCGTGCTCCTGATTTTTCTGGTATGAAAGGTTTGCTCAATCAGCCGGTAATTGTCGATGGTAGAAACCTTTACAGTTTAGAGCTTGCTGAGCGTTATGGTATGACTTATTACTCCATTGGGAGGCGGGTCGTCCGTTAAGTTATGTTGGAAAGTCGAGCCATTAGCTCCCTTGCAACCCTTTACATTGTTCGCATGTTGGGGTTGTTCATGATTTTGCCTGTGCTCAAAACCGCTGGTGATGAGTATCAGGGTAGCACGCCGTATTTGATGGCGGTGGCTCTTGGTGCTTATGGCTTTTCTCAAGCCTTGCTTCAAATGCCCTTTGGCGTATTGTCGGATCGATTTGGGCGTAAACCTTTAATTGCTATTGGGCTCACTTTATTTATGGCTGGCTCTTTAATGGCTGGCTTTGCTGAGTCCGTTGAATGGCTGATCGTGGGTCGTATCTTGCAAGGGTCGGGTGCGATTGCAGGTGTGATTATGGCGATGGTGGGTGACTTAACCAGCATTGAGAATCGCTCCAAGGCCATGGCCTCGATCGGCGCCTCGATAGGGGTTGCCTTTGCCTTGTCCTTGGTAATAGGCCCTTATTTGACGGGGGTGTTTGACGGTGTCCGCGTGGTCTTTTTTGTGTCTGCGGGCTTTTCCTTGCTGGGGTTTTTGGTGTTGCTATTTTTGGTGCCGACGCCGCCTAAACAAGAGCGTAAGCCACTGTTAGCGGGCATTGGGCAGGTAATTCGCCATCCCGATCTTGTTCGCTTGAATATCAGCGTCTTTATTTTGCATGCGCTATTGATGCTGGTGTTCATCACTGTGCCTCCACTGCTTAAATATCAGCTTGAGGTGGTAGAAAAACAGCAGGCGTGGTTTTATCTAAAAATAGTGGCCGTGGCCTTTGCGGTCATGATCCCGATGATGATCATAGCTGAGCGCCGGGGGCGAGCGAAGGAATTAATGTTTGTGGCGGCCTTGTTAATGTTGCTGGCTATGTTAACCTTGGCTTTGGTGCCCATCAATTACGGCTGGCTGGTATTTGCGGTATTGGTCTTTTTTATAGGCTTTAACTATTTTGAAGCCAGCTTGCCATCTTTAATGACGAAAATTGTTCCTGTTCAGTTTAAAGGGGCTGGCTCCGGCGCATTTTCCACTTGTCAGTTTTTGGGTACAGGGGTAGGCTCTATTGGAGCGGGTTGGTTAGGAGCTGAGTGGGCCTTGTGGGCCGCCATGTTATTGATCGTATTGTGGTGTTTGATTTTGGTGCCATTGAAGGTGCCCTCAAAGCCTTAATTTATTGTTATATAGGAGAAAGTCATGTCAAGGGGCATAAATAAAGTAATTCTCGTTGGTCATCTCGGGCAAGATCCCGAAGTTAAATACATGCCATCTGGAGGCGCGGTAACCAATATTAGTGTGGCCACTTCTGAGTCTTGGAAGGATAAGCAAACAGGCCAGCAACAAGATCGAACCGAATGGCATCGAGTGGTTTTTTTCAACCGTTTAGCAGAGATTGCGGGCGAGTACCTTCGCAAGGGCCGTCAGGTGTATATTGAAGGCTCTTTGCGGACTCGTAAATGGCAAGACCAAGGTGGCCAAGATCGTTACACAACAGAAATTGTTGCTAGCGAGATGCAAATGTTGGGTGGCGCTAAAGGTGAGGGTGGTTATGACACCGGTATGGCGAATGCTGGCCCAGCTTATCAGAGCCAACCTCAAAGTCGTCCTCAGCAACAGCCTACAAGGCAGCCTGAGCCCGCCCAGAGCTTCGATAGTTTCGACGACGACATTCCGTTTTAATTGATGGTGCCTTAACTGGGGGACTTTGTTTGGCTTTAAAAGTAGTATTAACAGATAGCACGTCACCGATGGGTTCGGTGATTGCTTCTGGTTTGGAGTATCAGAGTTTCAATTCGGTTTTTCTGACGCCAGATAGCCTCGATTGGGCTGATGCGCCCACGGTGGCCGATTGTTTTGCACTCCATCAGCCTGATATCGTCATTAACTCTGGTCTGCCTTACTTTTCAGCGCCTGATAGTGCCTTTTCGACCTATGCTAAGGCAAGCCAGTCGATCGCTCGCGGTTGTTTGGTAAGAAACTCGGTTTGTCTGCAGTTGTCGAGCTTTGAGGTCTATGACGAGAGCCTGCGCCGTCCTGAGGAGGGTGATGAGCCAAATCCTAGCAATGCTCGCGGCCACAAGGTCTTGCAGGCTGATCAGGCGATCTCGGCCGTTAATCACTCCATTATCTTACGTTTGGGCTGGCTAGTGGGTGATAAGGGTGAGAACATGTTGTCATCCATGGTGAGTCAATTGATTCATGCTCCAGAACAGCCGCTCAATAATCACTTTAAGGGCTCCCCCACCACATACACTGACGTTGCCCGCGTTCTGATCGCCATGGTAAAGCAAATCGATTGTGGCGCCGATAACTGGGGCGTTATTCATTACTCCGCTGAAGGTTTTACCACGGAGTTCAAATACGCGAGTAAAATTGCGGATCAGTTGCGCCGGCAAGGTGTGGATGTGCCTGAATTAATTGGTAAAGAGGATGTTGAGTGTGTTCATGTCCCCAATCGCTCAGGGCTTCTCGATTGCGTCAGAAGCATGGCCAACTTTGGCATCCAGCCAAGGCCCTATGATGGGGGTATCGAGGAAATGGTCAGTGCATACCTCCCTGTAATGCACGAGTCATAACCTTTTTTGGTTTTAAGCTTGGTAGCGCTCTAAAACCAAACAAGCATTGGTGCCACCGAAACCAAAACTGTTCGACAAAACCCTGTCTATTTTGACGTTATCCAAGCGCTCTTGGACAATCGGCATGCCCTGGGCTTTCTCATCCAGGGTTTCGATATTGGCCGAAGCAGCAATGAATTGATGTTCCATCATGAGCAGTGAGTAAATAGCCTCTTGCACGCCCGTTGCGCCTAATGAGTGGCCTGTCAGTGACTTGGTCGAGCTGATAGGGGGGATTTTATCTCCAAATACGGAGCGAATCGCGCCGAGCTCTGCAACATCACCAACGGGTGTGCTGGTGCCGTGAGCATTGATGTAATCAATATCGCCAGAGACAGATTGGGTGGCCATGCGCATGCATCTTTCTGCGCCTTCTCCTGATGGGGCAACCATATCGTACCCGTCAGAAGTCGCGCCGTAACCGACTATTTCGGCTAAGATATTGGCGCCGCGAGCTTTGGCGTGCTCAAGTTCTTCAAGCACCAGGCAGCCGCCACCGCCAGCGATAACGAAGCCATCGCGAGCTGCATCATAGGCTCTAGAAGCACTTTCTGGTTTATCATTGTAGCCAGTAGAGAGGGCGCCCATCGCATCAAATAGTGAGGTTAGCGTCCAGTGTTCTTCCTCTCCGCCACCGGCAAATACAACATCTTGTTTGCCAAGCTGGATGAGTTCCATCGCATTACCAATACAGTGAGCGCTGGTTGCGCAGGCAGAAGAGATGGAGTAGTTGGTTCCTTTGATTTTGAAGGGGGTGGCAAGGCAAGCTGAGGTGGTGCTGCCCATCGTGCGAGTGACTCGATAGGCTCCAACTCGACGAATGCCTTTGTCTCTCAAAACGTCAGCGGCCTCGACTAGGTTAAGCGAGGAGGCGCCCCCTGAGCCCATGATAATACCTGTGCGCTCATTGGAAACTTCCGCTTCTGTGAGTCCTGATTGAGCGATTGCCTGCTCCATGGATAGGTAGGCAAACGCTGCGGCATCGCCCATGAATCGGAGCGCTTTGCGATCGATTTGTTCACTCAAATCGATGTCTATGCTACCGGCAATTTGGCTGCGAAATTGTTTTTCCGCGTAAGCTGGTTGAAAGGTAATGCCAGATCGTCCTTCTTTTAGGGCAGACAAAACCGTTTGTAAGTTATTCCCTATACAGGAAATGATCCCCATTCCTGTGACAACAACGCGTCTCATAATTGACCTCTAAAAAATAGCGTATAAAAGGATACCATATGGTTAAAATGATTCTGTGTTGTTAAATAATCCAACTCGCAAATCTTTAGCGAAGTAGATGTCCTTGCCATCGACGGAAACTCGACCGTCTGCAATGCCCATGATTAGGCTGCGTTCAATGACTCGTTTTAAATTAATGTGGTATGAAACTTTTTTCGCGCTTGGCAGTATTTGCCCTGTGAACTTTACTTCTCCGGCTCCCAGTGCTCGGCCTCGGCCTGGGTTGCCTCTCCATGCTAGGAAGAAGCCAACCAATTGCCACATGGCGTCTAGGCCTAGGCAGCCTGGCATCACTGGGTCGCCCGGGAAGTGGCATTGAAAAAACCAAAGATCGGGGTTTATGTCGAGTTCGGCGACGATTTCACCTTTGCCATATTCGCCTCCAGTGGCCGCAATGTGAGCAATGCGATCAACCATTAGCATGTTGGGTAGAGGGAGTTGGGCGTTTCCTGGCCCAAACATTTCCCCTCGGCCGCAGGTGAGCAGCTCTTCGTTGGTGTAGCTGGATTTTTGTGTGGCTGGTGGTGTATTCACGACAATGTCCCAATCATAAAAAATCGACATTGTAACCACTTAGGGCGCTATGTCTAGCTTTAAGCGCGCGTTCTGTAGATTTTTTATAAGGCAATGGCTCGTAACCCATTGATATTTTGAAGATTGATGAATTTAAAGTGCTTTATTGGGAGCTTATGGTTTTTTTGTAGTTGTGTTAAGGTAGCGCACTGATGAATCTCCGGCTTTTTTGGGGTTGAACGAACACACTAGAGGTTGAGTAAATGATTAAAAAATGTCTTTTTCCTGTGGCGGGTTATGGAACACGTTTTTTGCCCGCGACCAAATCGATGCCCAAAGAAATGCTTCCTATTGTCAATAAGCCACTGGTTCAATATGGTGTTGAAGAGGCGCTTGAGGCAGGTTTAACGGAAGTGGGTTTTGTGACAGGGCGAGGCAAAAGGGCGATCGCTGACCACTTCGACCTAAATTACGAGCTGGAGCATCAAATTCAGGGAACCTCTAAAGAAAAATACTTAGATAGCATTCGAGAGGTCATGAATAAAGGCAAGTTCTCCTTTACTCGCCAGACAGAAATGCGAGGTTTAGGGGATGCCATCTTAAACGGCCGGCGTTTGATGGGTGATGAGCCGTTTGGTGTGGTGTTATCCGATGATCTTTGTATTGCCGAGGAAGATGGGGTATTGCTGCAAATGGTCAAACTCTATCGCCAGTTTCGTTGCAGTATTGTTGCCATTCAGGAAGTCCCTGACGATCAAATTAGTAAGTTTGGGGTGATTGCCGGCGAAAAGATTAAAGACAATATTTACCAAGTTTCCAATATGGTGGAAAAGCCAGCCTTAGAGGATGCACCAAGTAATTTAGCGATTATTGGGCGCTATATTCTGACACCAGATATCTTTGACATTATTGAAAACACGCCGCCAGGAAAGAATGGTGAAATTCAATTGACCGATGCCCTGCTAACGCAAGCCAAAAATGGTTGTGTGATGGCTTATAAGTTTAAGGGCAGACGTTTTGACTGTGGTAGCGTCAGTGGCTTTGTTGAGGCCACTAATTACGTTTATGAAAATATTTACGTTAGCGAGTAGGAACTTACTGTGCCTGTAGAAATAACCTGTTTTAAAGCTTACGACGTCAGGGGACGAGTGCCCGATCAGCTCAACGAAGAGGTGGCTTATCGCATAGGTCGAGCCTTTGCGACGTTCTTAGAGGCCAAGCGAGTCGTTGTTGGGCATGATATTCGTCTCACCAGCCCAGAGCTGACGGACGCCTTGATTGATGGCATCACCGATGCCGGTTGTGATGTGCTGCATATCGGAACCTGTGGCACAGAAGAGGTTTACTTTGCCGCGTTTGATCAGCCTGTTGACGGCGGTATTTGTGTTACCGCTAGCCATAATCCTATTGACTATAACGGTATGAAGTTTGTGCGCGAGGGGGCTCGTCCGATTAGTGGTGATACGGGTCTGAAGGACATCAAACAGTTGGCTGAAAACGATGCGATGTCTCCCAAGGAAAAGCCCCCTGGTGAGAAAGGCACGGTAACTCATGTTGACTCCAGGCCAGCCTACATCAAACACTTGTTGAGCTACGTCGATGTGGAGCGCTTACAGCCGCTAAACATGGTGGTGAACGCTGGCAATGGGGGGGCTGGCTTGGTGTTGGATCAACTTGAGCCGCATTTACCCTTTAAATTTGTGAAAGTTCATCATGAGCCTGACGGCCATTTCCCTAATGGTATCCCCAATCCGTTGGAAGAGCATAATCGGCCCGCGACGATCGACGCCGTGCAAGCTCATCAGGCTGATTTTGGTATTGCTTGGGATGGTGATTTTGACCGCTGTTTCTTTTTTGATGAAACGGGGCGGTTTATAGAGGGTTATTATGTGGTCGGTTTGCTGGCTCAGGCCTTTTTGAAGAAATGCCCAGGCTCTAGTGTCGTTCACGATCCGCGTTTAATCTGGAATACCCAGGCTATTGCTAGTGATTTAGGCGGCAATGCTATTCAGAGCAAGACTGGTCACGCCTTTATTAAAGAGCGAATGCGTCTTGAAGATGCCATTTATGGTGGCGAGATGAGCGCACACCATTATTTTCGTGATTTTGCTTATTGCGACAGCGGCATGATTCCGTGGCTATTGGTTGCTGAACTAGTCTGCGCCAGCGGCCTGCCATTGTCTAAGTTGGTTGATGAGAGAATGGAAGCCTTCCCCTGTAGCGGTGAGATTAATCGTCAAGTTCGAGATCCCCAGGCGTTAATCGCTGAAATTGAGGCTATGTATGGCTCTGATGCGCTCGCTGTCGATCATACGGATGGCTTGTCCGTTGAATTTGATCGTTGGCGCTTTAACTTGCGTATGTCTAATACAGAACCGGTGGTGCGCCTGAACGTCGAGTCTAGAGGTGACAAAGCGCTCATGAACGAAAAAACGAGCGATTTGCTTGAGCTTATTAAGGCTCAGTAATTACTGATATGGCGTAGGCTACCAGTTGGTCTATACTCAAATAGTGTATTGACTGGAGATAGCCAGTGCTTAGAGCATTTATTCTTGTTGGTAGTCTGTTGCTCCTTGTTTCCTGCAAGGATGCTGGGACTTTTGACGCTAGTTACGCAACCTCAGACGGTCTTATCAAGCTTCAGTTTAATGCTGATGGTACGGTGGTTGAAAGTTCTTCCGGTATGCATCAGGGAACCTTTTCCTATGAGAAAACCGGCAACAAAATCGTGATTGATCGTAACGGTCAAAAAGTGGAGTTGGTGATTAGAGGGCAGGAGCTGCTGGGCGCAGGTTCGCCCATGTCTCAGCAGTGATTTTTTTTGCTCAGTTCTCGAACCAGCCGTTGTGTGGATAGATCCCATGTTGCCTGAGTCTTCCCTTGACTCAAGCCCTCAAAAATTGGCCCGCTCAGTTGTTTGCCCAGTTCAACCCCCCATTGATCAAAAGGGTTGATCTCCAGCATCACTCCCAGTGTGTAGACCTTGTGTTCGTACATGGCGATGAGCGCACCTAGGTGAAGAGGGTCTAGTCGCCGCATAATGAGTGTATTGCTGGGCTTGTTACCTGCAATGGCCTTATGTTTGGCCAGCTTTCTAGCCTTTTCAGTGCTCACACCCTGAGACTTAAGCTCATTGATGGCATCGGCTTCGGTTTTGCCATTCAGTAAGGCCTGTGATTGGCTAATGCAGCAACTCAAGAGTAATTGGTGCTGATGAAGGTTACTAGTCATGGGTTCTTTGACAGCAATGAAATCTACGGGCACTAATTGCGTACCCTGATGCAAAAGCTGGTGAAAGCTGTGCTGGCCATTGGTGCCCTCGGTTCCCCAAAGCACGATGCCCGATTTCTTAATGGCTTTGCCCTGAATGTTAACGCTTTTGCCAAGGCTTTCCATGTCCAGCTGTTGTAAGTAGGCCGGTAATTTTGAAAGTCGTTGAGCATAGGGCAAAATGGCCTGAGATTTAACGTCCCAGAACTGGCTATACCAGTAAGTGATCCAAGCGAGCATAACGGGAATATTCTGGGAAAAAGGCTGGCTTCTAAAGTGCTCATCCATGGCGCGGCCACCGGCTAACAGCTTGTTGAAGTGATCCATGCCGATTGCAATCGCAATGGGTAAGCCGATGGCAGACCAAAGTGAATAGCGTCCGCCAACCCAGTCCCACATGGGAAGAATGTTTTCTCTCTTTATCCCAAAGTTCATCGCAGCATCGATATTGGCGCTGACGGCAATCATATGTCTGTGCAGCTCGCCAGCCTCGCAACCGGCCTCAAGCAGCCATTGTTTGGCGTAATTGGCGTTGGCCATGGTCTCTAATGTTGAAAAGGATTTAGAGGCCACAATAAATAGCGTGGTACCCGGCTCGCAGGTTTTCAGAGTATCTTCAATATCTGCGCCATCAACGTTGGCAACAAAATGCACCTCAATGCCGTCTTGTTGGACATTCGATAATGCATGACACACCATCCTAGGCCCTAGATCAGAACCGCCAATACCGATGTGTACAACAGTGCGAATAGGTTCTGATTGAAATCCAGGCCAGCGCTTGTGAGTGATGGTCTCAACGATCGTGGCCATTTGAGCGAGGCACTGGCTAACGTGTAGCTCTTGATCGCTAGCTTGCGAATTTGATCGCAGTGCTGTGTGCAGTGCAGGCCGGTTTTCAGAGGGATTGACGATATCGCCAGTGAATAAACGTTCTATGGCCTCGGGTAGCTGGCGTTCGTTTGAGTAGGCTTCCAGCGTTTGTAGTGCCTCTCTATTGAGATGATTTTTCGAAAAATCCAAGCTAATGCCGCAACCGTCAAGCCAGAACTTGTCGGCTCTTTTGGGGTCTTCCTCAAATAGGCGACGAAGGGACCAGCGCCAGTTTTTCTTGAGAAATTTTAAACGCTCTATCGGGCTTGGTTTCATAATTAATGGTTGCGGTTGATGGCAAATAAGGTCAGATCGTCCAGTGCCTTAGCATAGGTTGAGGGCTTCAAAATAGCGAGTTGTGCTCGAGCCTTTGTTGCATGTTCTTCAGCTTTTTTCTGCGTGTAATCAAGGGCCCCAGTCTTTTGGATGATGGTGATAATGTCCCCAAGCGCTTCACTATTGCCATTCTCAATGGCTGCGCGGATCAGTTGGCGCTCTGCCTCACTAGAATGATTCATGGCATAAATTAAAGGCAGGGTGGGTTTGCCCTCGGCAAGATCATCGCCCACATTTTTACCCATAGTCTCGGCATCGCCTGAATAATCGAGAGCATCATCAACTAACTGAAAAGCGAGACCTAAGTGATAGCCATAGGCGCGGGTTGCCTCGCGGGTGCTTGCTTGATTGTCAGTGATAATGGCCGCTAACTCACAACCTGCTTCAAAAAGGGCGGCGGTTTTTTTATGAATAACGGTAAGGTAACTCTCCTCGGTGACATCGGGGTCTTTGGCATTGACCAGTTGCTGAACTTCGCCTTCAGCAATGATATTGGTGGTATTGGAAATCACCGACATGATTTCTATATTTGCCATAGACACCATGATTTGAAAGGCCCTGGAATACAAAAAGTCGCCGACTAGAACACTGGGAGCGTTGCCCCATTTGGCATTGGCGGTTAATCGGCCTCTACGCATATTGGATACGTCAACCACATCATCGTGTAATAAAGTGGCCGAGTGAATAAACTCGATCGCCGCCGCAATCCGATGGTGTTGCTCGCCCTCATAGCCCAATGCTCTAGACATCAGCAGCACCAACAATGGGCGCAAACGTTTCCCGCCAGCATCGATTAAGTATTGGCCAATGTTTTCAACTAGGGGAACATCGGAATACAGTTCATCTAATATGCGTTGGTTTACGGCTTCAAAATCATCGGCAACGGCTTGGTGAAAGCTCAGCATGGCAACTCGGCATC
Source organism: Polaribacter sp. (assembly GCA_964226685.1). GTDB lineage: Bacteria > Pseudomonadota > Gammaproteobacteria > Pseudomonadales > Cellvibrionaceae > CAXQRU01. The sequence continues at coordinate 32,376 of CAXQRU010000186.1, forward strand.
AATTAAAAGGGTGATGCTAGGTGGACGAGGCTAAAGTGTCAAGTTTTAAGGGTGCGCCGCTTGATTGAAGAACTAGCGGATTCTTTGAGTTGTTCGTTATTCAGGTTACGGATTATGAGTAATGAAGAGCAGATCCTTGCGTATATTGACCTATGAGTAGTTTAGATTAGGTCAACAAGAGATTTCATTTATCGCTTGATCGCAGTATCATGGCCCCTCAAAAAGGCCCGATATGAATTCTCTCTACTGGCACGATTACGAAACCTGGGGTGCCAACCCCATGCAAGATCGCCCCTGTCAATTTGCGGGGGTGAGAACCAATGAAGCTTTGGAGATCATTGGTTCCCCTCTTGTGTGCTACTGCCGGCCAACGCCGGATCTTTTGCCAAGCCCTCAAGCCTCACTGATCACCGGGATTACCCCTCAAAAAGCGCGCTCTGAAGGGCTGAGCGAGCCTGAGTTTATTGCCTTAATTCACGAGCAGTTATCGGCCCCAGGCACCTGTGGCGTGGGCTATAACAGTTTGCGCTTTGATGATGAGGTCACTCGTCTGTGCCTGTATCGCAATTTTTATGATCCGTTTGAGCGCGAGTGGCGCGATGGCAATAGTCGTTGGGATATTATTGATATGGTGCGTTTGGTGTATGCCCTGCGTCCTGAAACCCTAACGTGGCCAATGGATGATGGGGTTCCCAGTTTCAGGCTTGAGCGTTTAACTCAAATGAATGGTATTGGCCATGATGCGGCTCATGATGCTTTATCGGATGTGTATGCCACTTTGGCGCTCGCAAGGCTAATTAAGCAGCGCCAGCCTGAGCTTTACGAATACGTCTACGCTCTGCGTCATAAAGAGCGCGTAGCGGCGCTGGTGGATGTGGCCAGTGCCAAGCCGCTGTTACATATATCCTCAAAGTACCCCTCCAAACAGGGGTGTGCCGCCGTGGTAATGCCATTGATTCATCATCCACGCTTTAAACATCGGGCCATTGTTTATGATTTGAGTGCGGACCCTGAGCCGCTGATTAGTTTAGATCCAGAAGAAATTGCCAAGCGCCTGTTTGTTAAAAACGAGGATTTGCCGAGCGATAGTGTGCGCATCCCTCTAAAAGAGGTGCATTATAATCGCTCGCCAGTGTTGACGACTATCAAACTATTGACCCCAGAACATGCTGATCGCTTAACGATTAACTTAGCTCAGTGCGAGCGCCATTGGTTGCACTTAAAGGCCGCCCGAGACGTGTTGTCGAAAGTCGCTCAAGTGTATCGAGATCAGCCGGCCTTTGAAGCAGCAACTGACCCTGAGCAACAAATTTACCAGGGCTTTTTGAATGACCGCGACAAAGCCTTGTTGCCGCAGGTGAGAGCGGCGGCGCCCGAGCGCTTGGCCGAGTTTGCCAAGCATTTCTCCGATCCGCGTTTGCAAGTGTTATTGTTTCGCTATCGTGCTAGACATTTTCCTCAAACCTTATCAGTAACTGAGCAACAGGAGTGGCAAGAGTGGTATTATCGCCGCTTAACGGACCCTGATGCGGGTGCTGCTATGGTGCTCGATGACTACTTTTCCGAGCTGGATGCCTTGGGCGAAGACGCTCCGGAAGATTGGCTGAATGACATGTATCATTACGGCGACGAATTGCTAACAAGTTGACAATATTGATGAGGTGAATGTGGATTTTACTGGGGCTCATATTTTATCGGTACAGCAGTTTGAGCGCGCCGATATTGAAAAGGTATTCAGTGTGGCGGATGCGATGGCGCCTTACGCGCTACGCAAGAAAATCACTCGGGTACTTGAGGGTGCCATTTTAGGCAATATGTTTTTTGAGGCCAGCACCCGAACTCGTGTGAGTTTTGGGTGTGCCTTTAATCTGCTCGGGGGTGAGGTCAGAGAGACCACCGGCTTTGAAAACTCCTCGATCACTAAAGGCGAGTCCTTGTACGATACCGCCCGGGTGTTATCTGGCTATAGCGATGTCATCTGTATGCGTCACCCGCAAGCGGGTTCTGTGTCCGAGTTTGCCCAGGCCAGTCGTGTGCCGGTCATCAATGGTGGTGATGGCGCCAACGAGCACCCCACTCAGGCATTATTGGATTTGTACACCATTCGCAAAGAATTGGCCTCTAAGGGTGGCAATATCGACAATATGCGCATTGCCATGATTGGTGATTTAAAGCATGGTCGAACCGTCCATTCCTTGTGTCAATTGCTGTGTGTGTTCAAAAATATTCAAGTAACGTTGGTGTCGCCCAAAGAGCTGGGCATGCCAGAGCCTCTTATCGAAGCCATGAGAGAGGCCGGCCATACCGTCACTATTTCTCAAGAGCTAACTTCAAGCATTAGCCATGTGGATATAGCCTATTCGACGCGAATTCAAGAAGAGCGCTTTCCAGATCGTAAGGACGCTGTGTATTATCGCGGTCAATTTCGGCTTAACCAAGCTATTTACACGCAGTTTTGTGAGCCGAATACGGTGATCATGCACCCTTTGCCTAGAGACTCTCGAGTGGAAGCCAACGAGCTTGATAGCGACCTCAACCAAAACCCCAACTTGGCCATTTTTAGGCAAGCCGATAATGGTGTGTTGGTGCGGATGGCCCTGTTTGCCTTGGTGCTCAATGTTGATCATTTGGTTGATGATTATGCCAAGCCTGTGACCTGGTTCTCTGCAGGGCGAGTATAAGCTTCTCTATATAAGAACGAGGAATAAGCCGCCATTTTTTGCAATTATTTGGTATTAGCACTTGTTGGTTTTTGTGACTTGCCTACAAATTGCTCACCTCTCTCCATGCTAGACTAGCCCGTAAAGGGTGATTAGAAAATAATAAAAAACCAGCCTGAGCTGGTCTAGAGAGAGGTAGTAGAGTCATGTCTAAATTAGCACATATCGGGTGGATATTATTGATCGGAGCGGCCCAGGCCTTTGCAGGCCAAGCAGACACAGTGGACAGTCAGTGGTTACTATCTAAGTATGACCTTAACGGTGATACGAAGATCACTCAGGATGAGGTCAGCCATAAACGTCAGGCCATTTTTTCGTACATGGATGCCAATGGCGATGGTCAAATCAGCTTTAAAGAATACACAACCATCGATTCTCTCAAGCGTCAAACCATTTTAAAAGCTCGCTTTAACAAGCTAGATAGAGATTTAGATGGCGAGGTGACCCAGGCTGAGTATCAGTCCTACAGTGGTCAGTTTAATGCGATTGATAGCGATGGTGACGGCACCTTAACCTCTTCTGAGCTAAATAAGACCCGTGAGGTCGCCAAGACCCGAAGCACTCGTTGCATGTTATGGTTTTGTGTTCGCACGAGTTTAGATAAGTAACCGCATGCAAATACGATAGCGACACAAGGATGTCCGCTTGCGAAGCCTAAGATAGTGGCTTTAGGGATTGGGAGTATTTTAGGAAAATAAGCTCAGCGGAGTTGTTATATAGATCGTTTTTCTGTATTTTGGCATCCACCAAAGTACGGCTTAAAATAGATCTATGAACGACATCTTTAATGATATTCGCCCCTACAATGATGGCGAGGTCAAAGAGGCGATTACTCGCCTTCTCAAGGACGATGAATGCATTGATGCCATTACGGCATTGCGTTTTAAAAACAAACCCTTATGGTTCAAGCGGATGCTAAGACCTATCGTGCGAATGGTTTTAAAGCGTCAGCTAGCCCACGTCGATACCGTTCATAAACAACAATTAGTGGTGGAAACTTATTTAGGGCGGGTGATCGATGATACCACCAGCAAGTTAACGGTATCCGGTATCGATCAGCTGTGCCCCAGTAAGGCTTACCTGTTTGTGAGCAACCATCGAGATATTGCGGTCGACCCGGCCATGGTGAATTGGCAGCTTCACCAACACCATTTCCAAACCCTGCGTATCGCCATTGGTGACAATTTATTAACCAAGCCCTTTGTTGAGGATTTGATGCGTTTGAACAAGAGCTTTATAGTCAATCGCTCAGCCTCTAAGCCAAGGGAAAAACTCAAAGCAGCCAAGCACTTATCGTCCTATATTTATCACTCCGTGGTCAATGATAATGCCAATGTTTGGATAGCCCAGCGCGAGGGTCGAGCCAAAGACGGTATCGATAAAACCAATAGCGCGGTTATTAGCATGTTGTCTCTTTGTCGACCCAAAGAGCAGGACTTGAGTGACTTCATTAAAGAGCTGAACATTGTGCCTGTGAGTATCTCCTATGAATGGGATCCCTGTGCTGAAATGAAAGCGCGTGAGTTATTTTTAAAGTCAAACGAAGGCAATTATAAAAAAGCTGAACATGAAGATGCCCAAAGCATTGCTCGTGGTATTACCGGCTTTAAGGGGCATGTGCATGTGGCGTTTGGTGCGCCCTTGTCGGGTGATTACTCAAGTTCAGAGGACGTAGCGCAGGACTTGGATCAGCAAATCATTGCCAATTATCACTTGCACTCCAGTAATTATCTAGCTTATGAAGCTCAAGGGTATGATCTAAAAGTGCCTATTTCGCCGGAGCAGCGCAAGGCTTGGGATGATTATTTAAATCAAGTCCACCCCGACTATAAAGACACACTCATCGCCATGTACGCCAACCCGGTGTTACAGAAAAAGAATACCTCAGCATGAGCCTTTCCGAAGACCTCAAACGCGAAATTCAAGAGCACTATCGTGAATTCTTGAAGGCTCGAGGTCTTCATGCCCGTTTAGGGCAAAAGCAAATGATTGCTAATATTGCCAACCATTTGGGTGCGATTGAATGTGATGCCGAGCAACACCGCAGCAGTGAACAACATATTGCCGTGGTGGAGGCGGGAACGGGAACGGGCAAAACCATCGCTTACCTGTTGGCGGTATTGCCCATCGCCAAAGCCATGAATAAAAAAGTCGTCATTGCGACCGCGACCGTTGCCTTGCAAGAGCAAATTGTTCACAAAGATCTCCCTGAATTAAAAGCCAATACCTCCTTAAAATTTCGCTTCAGTTTGGCCAAAGGGCGTGGGCGTTATCTTTGTTTAACGAAATTAGACCGCCTGCTTAATGGCCAAGATCCTGGAGAGTATGAAGATGAACCGATGTTTATCGATGAGTCAACCATGGCTCTGTATCAATCCATGGTGCAGTCTTTGGCGGGCGGCCAATGGTGTGGTGATCGTGACGCTTGGCCTGAAGAGTTAAGCTCAGAGCAGTGGCAGCCCCTGGCCACCAATCATCATCAATGCACAGGGCGGCGCTGCAGTCATGTGACCAGTTGTGCGTTTTTTAAAGCCAGAGAATCTTTAGAAAGCGTTGATTGTATTGTGGCCAATCACGATTTAGTCCTAGCGGATTTGGCCTTAGGTGGTGGAGCTATTTTACCAGCGCCCGAGGATACCATTTATATTTTTGACGAAGGCCACCACTTGCCCGATAAAGCTCTGGGGCACTTTGCTCACCACAGTCGCCTACTGTCCACCATGCGTTTTGTGGATCAAGGCCCTGGCCTTTTGGAGAAACTGGTGGCTTCGTTTGAATTGGCGACCAGCGTATTAAGCCAACAGGCAACGCTACTGCCGGCCTTAATGGCCAGAGCCAAAGCGGCTTTAGATCAAATCTATCATGCCTGTAAGCCCCTTATTGATAGCATTGAAGATGAAAAACGCTATCGCTTCAGTGGCCCGGTGCCCAGTGCCATTCGTGAACCTGCATCGCAATTGGTCGAGATCTTTACCGAGCTGGCCCAGCATGTCGAGAAAATGCTCGTTGAGGTCGAGTCGATTCTTGAGGAGCGCCATTGCCCCATCCCCAGAGATGAGTGCGAACATGGGTATGCGCTCTTGGGTCAATGGCAGGGACGCATGGAGGCTAATCGCGCCTTATGGGCGAGCTATTGCACGGAGGAAGACGATATACCCATTGCTCGTTGGTTAACTTTGGTGGATACCGGCAATTACTTGGATTTTGAGGTGTGCTCTAGCCCCATTTTATCGGCCACCCACCTTCAAGAAAGCTTGTGGGAACGTTGTTTTGGCGCCGTCATTACCTCGGCCACACTCACGGCGCTCAACCGATTTGACCGCTTTATCATGCGCTCAGGGGTGCCTGAGACTGAGCATTTTAGTGTGGTGGCCAGCCCCTTTGATGTCAGCCAAGCGGGCCTCTTGATTCCACATAACTCCAGAGAGGGCAACCAGGTTGACGAGCATACCGACTCAGTGGTGGAGCAGTTGCCGGCATTGCTTGAGCAGCAGCTAGGGAGCTTGGTGCTATTTGCCTCGCGTAAGCAAATGATGCAAGTGTATGAGGCCTTACCCTCGTCATGGCATGACTCAATTTTGGTGCAAGGGGATAAAAGCAAGCAAAGCATGATCAACGAGCATAAAAAAGCCATCGACGAGGGCCGGCGCAGTGTTTTATTCGGCCTTGCTAGTTTTGCCGAGGGGGTGGATTTGCCGGGTGCTTATTGCGAGCATGTCATCATCGCAAAGCTGCCCTTTTCTGTGCCGACCGACCCCATTGAAGCCACGCTTGCCGAGTGGTTTGAGAGCAATGGCCGCAATGCCTTTATGGAAATGACCATTCCAGATGCCTCCGTGAAATTAGTTCAAGCCTGTGGACGCCTTCTGCGCACGGAAAGTGATGGCGGACAAATTACCATTTTAGATAAGCGCATGCACACCAAGCGCTACGGCAAAATGTTGCTCCAGTCACTGCCGGCTTACCGCTTGTTGCCATAAGGCGTTCATGTGTTTTATATGCGCCTATCAATGTGCATTGGGCTTGGCCATTATGGGTTTTTAATCCACCGTTATCCGTCATTGAAATATTCCGTTGAGCTGATTATGATAAAGGTTAAACCTTTCAAAAAGTAGGGCCATGCCGTGAACGATGATGCACCTATCGACCTCTATCAAGAGGTAATCTCCAGTATTCAAAATGCGTTTGCCGAAGCCCGAGATATGAATGTCACCTATTACAATAGTGCCAGCTTTGCTACGGTCGATGCCAAGGGTAATCCTACGGTGAGAACCATTACGATCTGTGATGTGAATGAGGATGGTTTATTATTTTTTATCAACAAGGAAAGCGGTAAGGCCGCTCATCTGGAATACAACCCCAATGTAGCCTTGTGTTTCTTCTGGGAGACGTTGAATCAACAACTTATTGTGCAAGGCACCGTCAATGAGTTGGATCGAGACGAAGCGGAAAAGCACTGGAGCAAGCGCGAACGTAAGTTTCAGTTGTCGGCTTGGCTGTCTACTCAAAAGGCGCATATGGGCAGCAGTAAAGAGTTAGAGGAAAAACGCCAATCGATTAAGCAAACTTTTTGCGATCAACGCATACCGATGCCAGAGAATTGGGCCGCTTATCGTATTTTTCCAAACAGTGTCGAGTTATGGCGTGCGAACTGGGAGAAGGTCAGCGAGCATACTTGTTATATCTGTGAGCAAGGACAGTGGAGTAAAAAGATATTGTTGCCTTGAGTGCTATCGTTAAAATGTATGCGAAGAATAGTTGATCGATGGGTTCTAGAAATTAATTTTTGCGCGTTAATTGTTGAGTGATAAATCTCTTTATGGCCTAATCAATGCCTCTCTGACGGATTTAAAAGTGAGGTTGCTTTGGATTTAAATATCATAACTAAGGTTGAGAAGGCTGCTGGGTTGTCATGGCGGCAGCTGGTTGGACGTATCGTTTTTGGAATTGCATTTACATCTTGGATTGGTTTCTTGCCAACTTACTTAACTATTCACTATATGGTGAATATGAACTTTTTTTCTTATGATATGTTTACTGATGGTGTGTTCGGGATTAATTCATTTGGGTTTGTTTCAGGTGTTTTGTTGGTTGTAATATCTTTTGCTTTGTTCGGATTTGTTCCTTTTGCATGGGCAAGCTATCTTAATAGAAAAAAAGGTAGTGAAAAAACATTAGAGCGGTGGACGGCCTGGTTCTTTATTGCGTTGGCAATATTGTTTCATATACTTCTTTTTCTTAGGTGCGCGTATAAAGGGCAGCTTGTTCTTTATGGTGTTTTTTTTATCTTGGGTTTAATTGTTTGTGGGTTCTGTTGTTTGTTGGTCGGAAAGACATTTAAA
>CAXQRU010000187.1:0-11507 GCA_964226685.1 Polaribacter sp.
CTACACCAGCTTATACACTCTTTCCCTACACGACGCTCTTCCGATCTCTAGGTTATTATTTTTGTCCTTGAATAAAGGCTTGGTCAGAAATCTCTGTCCAATTACGAGCTTTTTTCAAGTATTCACGTTGAGATTGGATAATTTCAGCAGTCACCCCACCCATGGCCTCAAACTCAGCCAATTTCTTATTATTCGCATCGGCAATGGCGCTCATTACCGCAGGAGGGAAAGTTTTAATTTGAACGTTAGGGTATTCGGATTTTAATGTTGCCAAATTTTCTGCGCTGGCATGCATGGAGTGGGCATACATATCGTAAGCCGATAAACGCATAGCCGTTTTTAATATGGCTTTAAGGTCAGATGGCAATTTATCGTAAGCTTTTTTGTTGACCAAAAACTGTAGTTCGGTCGCTGGTTCATGCCAACCAGTGTAATAATACGGCGCTATCTTGTGGAAACCCATTTGCAAATCGAGTGATGGACCCACCCACTCTAACGCATCAATGGTGTTACGCTCTAATGCCGTATAAAGTTCACCAGGTGGTATGTTCGTTGGCTTAGCTCCGAGTTCAGCTAATACCTCACCCGCGAACCCTGGGATTCTCATTTTAAGACCCTCTAAGTCTTTAACTGAATTTATTTCTTTTTTAAACCAACCACCCATTTGATTTCCGGTATTACCACCAGGGAATGACAGTACGCCGTATGGATCATAAACCTTTTGCATCAACTCCATACCGCCACCATAGTAAAACCAGGCGTATTGCTCAGAGGCAATCATGCCAAATGGCACTGTGGTGAAGAACATGGTGTTGATATCTTTACCCTTCCAATAATATGACGCGGAGTGTCCCATCTCATATTGGCCACGCTGAACCATATCTAAAATTCCTAAGGGCGCCTTATGCTTATTTTTGGAATCGATAGTAATAATAAAACGACCATTGGACATCTCTTTGACCGATTCGGCCATTTGCTTAACCGCATCACCAAAAATGGGAAAGTTTGGCGGCCAGGTTTCAGCGAGCTTCCACTGAACAGTATTAGCAATTGCAGAAATTGGTGCAGCCAGAGCGGCAGCAAGGGCGAAACAACTGAGTGTTAACTTCATAGCAGGTACCTTTTTATTGTAATTTGGTGATTGTGATGACAGTCTAACGAATAACGAACGGCATTGAGTATCCGTATCAACACCTAATTCAACCTACGTAAAAACCCTTAGTTTTTATCTTTTTTATCACTAAGGCTTGCTACTATAGGCTGAACAGGTCAATATTTAAAGAGGCTTTTGAGGGCAAAAAAATAAATACCGCGCCAAATAAGAAAATTTAGGTATCTAACCAATGAATATTACACAAAAGATTCAATTGCTTTCCATTTTGCCCTTAGCAGCGGCTATGATAGCCGTTGGAATTTTAACCCAATATCAATTTGATCGCTTGTCCTCTGAAATTTCTGACACCTATAAAAGCAGTGTGATTGAGAGTCGAAAACAAGAATTAAAAAACTATACTTCCCTTGCTCGATCCTCCATAAATCATCTGTATGAAAACAGCGATATGGATGAATCGATTGCCAAGGAACTCGTGATTGCCGTTCTCACCAACCTCAATTACGGAGAAGATGGTTACTTCTTCGCTTACACAGCCGACGGTACCGGTGTCGTTCACCCTAAACAACCCTTTCGAGTGGGAAAAAATTGGTGGAAGTTAAAAGATGATGCTGGCAGACCGTTGATTCAAGATTTGGTTTACAAAGCTCAAGCGGGCGGCGGCTTTTTAGAATATTCATGGGAAAAGCCTTCGTCCGGAGAGGAAGCCACCAAGCTCGCCTATTCTATCATGTTGGATCGTTGGCAATGGATGCTTGGCACGGGAATTTATATTGATGATATCAACCATCAAGTCAACCGTATCAAGGCGGACTTCGACAGTAAAATCACAAGTTCTAGCTACGTCATTTTATTGGTTGCGTTGATTGCCTTTGGCGTCGTATTCTTTTGCGGTCTATTTTTACAGTTTAGCGAGCGAAAGCTAGCTGACAGCAAGCTTCAAGAGCTAACAAAAAGAGTTATGAATACTCAAGAGGAGGAGCGCAACCGTGTCTCCAGAGAACTGCACGATGGCATTAGTCAACTACTGGCCAGTGCCAAGTTTTCTCTTGAGACCGTTTCACTAAAAGTCGCCAATCAAGACGACCCCAGCGCCGATATCGATGCGGCGCAGGCCAAACTATCACAAACCCTTCAAGATTTACGTCGTATCTCTCGAGATTTGCACCCTAGAGTCTTGGATGATCATGGGCTATCTATGGGAATCGAGTCACTTGCTGAAAGCTTTGAAAAGCGTACAGGTATTACGGTTGATTTCAATCATATTTCCGTGCGCAATTTACTGCCAATGGATATGAAAACCAGCCTTTATCGAGTGGCACAAGAAGCTCTCACCAATATTGAGCGCCATGCCAATGCTTCTCATGTCGATATTTCGATAGAATTAAAAGGTAAATGGCTAGTGCTATCGATCACTGATAATGGTACGGGCTTCGATGTAGAATCCCTAGAGCGCAGCCGCTCACCAACCGTGGGGATTGGGCTACGTAATATGCAAGAGCGCCTAAGCTATCACAAAGGACAATTAAAAATAAAATCAAGCCATAAAGGCACCCGCATCGAAGCACGACTTCCCAAAGCACAACTGAGCTTTAGCGGCAAACGTGAGGACATCGCATGATTAAGGTATTACTGGTGGATGACCATCCACTCTTTTTAGAAGGCATCTCTTCAAGGCTGGCTATGAGTCAAGATATTGAGGTGATTGCACAAGCGGAAAATGGTCGTGAGGCAATTGAAAAAATCGAGCAATACCAACCCGATATCGTTTTAATGGATATTAGCATGCCTGAGATGAGTGGCATGGATGCTCTGGAAGTACTGCGGGAAAAACATCCTGATATCAAAGTGCTAATGCTCAGTATGCACGATGATAAAGAGTATATCCTAAGCGTGATTAGAACCGGTGCAGCCGGATATATTTTAAAAGATGTCGGCGGCGACGAAATGATTCGTGCCATCAAATCTGTATTTGAGGGCAATAAATATTTTAGCCAAGATATTACCACGATCTTGGCTCAAGAGGATGAAAGCAACAACAAAGTACTGACTACAAGAGAACAATTTATTTTACGCTTGATTTCTCAAGGGCTTAATAATAAAAATATCGCCCAACAGCTCGATATTAGTGTTCGTACCGTAGAAACACATAAGCGCAATATTACGCAAAAAACCGGCATCAAAACCACATCAGGTTTGGTGCGTTATGCCATAGAACATGGGTTAGACAAATGAAGCATACTGAATTGAAACCTGAAGACCAAGCGAAAGTAGATGCCTACCTTAACAGCCCCATCAACCAAGTTGAGCGCAAGCCCTTTAGGCCTTGGTTGCTGCTGTTTTCTCTGATAGGTTTTTTAGGGTTATTATCGTTGATTAGTTATATTGTTGGTGTTCAACAAGGTGTGCTCTGAACACCAAAACTAAAGCAAATATTGTGCTTTTAAAAAAGATCCTTATCAAAACCCATCATAGGATCATGCAATTGAACTCGCGCTTGCAACACCTTGGTTTGCGGCAATAAATAATCCAAATAAAAATGGCCCAACTGCCATTTTTGCCTAGCCAGTGGCTTATCGTCATCGCAAGCAGCAACCATCATTGACCACATGTACAAATACATAAAGTGACCGAGCCAATGGCAATAATCATTGGCTGCACTGCCAATAGTGTGAGGGTTCTTTTGGGCACGCTCTACCAATGCTTGCGTGGCCTGCTCTATAGCTACGGACTGCTCTTGCAGAGCCGTTAAAAAGGGTTTTAAACTCTCTTTAGCCTGATTATCTGCAATAAACTTTTTAACATCTTTTAATAAAATGGCCAATAGCTTACCTTCTGTTGCAACGGTTTTTCGCCCCAATAAATCCATGGCTTGAATACCATTGGTGCCTTCGTAAATTTGAGCAATGCGTGCGTCTCTAACATATTGCTCCAAACCCCACTCGCGGATATAACCATGCCCACCTAATACTTGTTGACATAGTACGGTGGAATCAAAAGCCATATCGGTAATAAACGCTTTGGCGACGGGCGTCAGCAAAGCCACAAGGCCTGCGGCTTCTTCATCCGCCGCATATTTTTCTTTATCCAAAGCAATCGCCAAATAAACAATAAAAGCCCTGGCCGCCTCAGTATAAGCACGAGCGGTGAGTAGCATACGACGCACATCCGCGTGCACTAAAAGGTTATCGGCTGCTTGATCGGGCTCTTCGGCACCCGCTGGGCTTCGGCCCTGGCGTCGATCCCGTGCGTAGCTAACCGCTTGTTGATAAGCACACTCAGCCACGCCCAAACCTTGCACACCCACCGCTAAGCGCTCATCATTCATCATGGTAAACATGGCCTTGAGACCCTTGTGAGGCTCGCCCACTAACCAGCCTTGGGCGCCATCAAAATTCATGACACAGGTGGCCGAGCCGTGAATACCCATTTTGTGTTCTATCGATCCGCAACTCAGCCCATTGCGCTCGCCCAAAGATCCATCGTCATTGACTAAAAATTTAGGAACCAAAAACATCGAAATCCCACGCGAGCCTTCAGGTGCATCGGGCAATTTGGCTAGCACTAAATGAATGATGTTTTCAGCCATATCGTGCTCGCCCCAGGTAATAAAAATTTTAGTCCCTGAAATCGCGAAGCTGTCATCATCATTGGCTATGGCCTTGGTGCGAATTAAGCCCAAATCAGTTCCCGCATGAGGTTCCGTGAGATCCATCGCTGCAGACCACTTGCCATTGTATAAATTAGGCAGATAACGCTGTTTGAGTTCGTCAGAGCCGTGAGCATTGAGTGCTAAACAAGCGCCAGCGGTCAACATCGGAGCCAAGCCAAACGCTAAACTAGCACCCTGGAGCATTTCATCCACAAAACACACCAAACTCTTAGGCATCCCCATACCACCATACGCTGGATCACCACCCAAGGCATTCCAACCACCTTCACAATACGCTTGATAAGCCTCTTTGTAGCCTTTAGGCGTAAAAACCTCATGATTATTAAACACACAACCCTGCTCATCACCCAATTGATTCAAAGGATGAATTTGCTCGGCCATAATTTTAGCCGCCTCAGTTAGGATGGCTTGCGCGGTATCGCCATCCACCACATCAGCAACACCAGACCAAGACTGCCAAAGCTTGGGCACAGAAAAAACGTCATTGATCAAAAAATTCATGTCATCAAGAGGGGCTTTGTAATCAGTCATGTCGTTGCCTTTTCCCAAAATTCTTAATTTGAGTATAGCTAATTATGATGCACGACTACACCCACCCACTATGAGTGCTAGTGCAGTCGCTGAAATGAATGTTTAATTGGTAAGATTGGTTTTTGCCGCTGAGAGCATAGCCTCTCTCTTGGTACTGGCCACCAAACGAGCAATGCTAGCAGAGAGCGCCTGACTCATGGGGGTAATGGCGTTACTAATAATCGACAAACTGTCTGGATTGTCTTCCAACTTGGAAGTTTGAGCATACTCTTGCAACAATTCCAGGCTGGTAAGAACGTTGTTCAAGGTTGACAGCACATCATCTGTCATCAAAGAATTTCGACTCAGCTCTTTAGGAATATCCATCGCGGTTACCTCGTTATTATTATTAGGCACTATACCAGGGAGCGTTCAATATTTCACCCACCAAATCAATGAATTGCGCTTATTGTATTAAATTTGTGAAGTTACCGGGTGATTTGGGTGTGATTGGATTCTCACCATCCTCTGAATTGGCATCATTAGAAACGCTGGACTGCCTCAAAGCATCAGCTTGTGCGATCTTATCATCTCGCTCTTGAGCGATTTCTAATAACGCTTGTAATTCCATTTGGGAGGCTAATGCTGCCACTTTCCGATCTTGCGCGGAAGGCTCGGCAGGTGCTAAAGCCGCTCTGCGAATTTGCGATGCTTTTTGTAACGTCGCTTGAGGATCGCCAGCAACTGGGCTGGTATCGATGGATACTTCACCACCTACCGCATAGTTAACGCCATCGGGACCACGTTGAAATTGATAGCTGGGCGCACCCGCATGTTGGCCACCAACAGCCGCATGAGCCTGCTCATGTGCACGAACTTCTCGATCGCGAGCACTGAGTTGTTTGATTTGTTCCTGCTCTATTTTTTGCTCTTTGGTCTCTTGAACTTTTTCTTGCTTGGCGTTCGCCTGTTCTTGTTCTGTTGTCGCTTTTTCAACCTCAGCACCCGGCTGCACAACAGAACGCTTAAGGTTTTCATAGGTAAGGGAAGGCTGCTCACCTTGCCCAAGACTGACAATGGTGGATGGAATGATAGGAGCATCAGCAATCTCATTTGTGCTTATGACAGACACGCGAGAGGTGTTGGCCTGTGTTACCACAGGCCCTGATGAATGTAGCAAGCCGTTATCAATCAGCATGTCAGAGTTGTTCTCTACGCCTTGGTATCGAGCAACGCTCCCAATGCTTGATCAGCCACTTTTACTACCTTAGCCGAAGCATCAAAGAGCAGTTGTTGCTTTTCAATATTGACAATAGGCTCGACGATATCAACTGCAGCGAAACCAGGCGTTTCAACAACACCCGAGCGAACCAGCTCATTGGCCGATTCAAGCATTGATCGGCTGCTGGCTTGCATTCCCATTACGCCTTGTTGAAAGGTTGACCCGTTAATATTCATAGTTACCTCACAGTCACTGAGAAAAATTAAGGTATTTTTCCTCAGCTATATTGATTCTACGGCAAAATCGAACAAAAAACACCCAGAAACATCAACCTGTTAAGACGAATTTTGCTTAAAAAGCTTAAGGCGGCAATAATTTGCCTATATCGAGGCAAGCGGATGCCTGCTTTATTGACACTGGCGTCATATGAGGGATCAAACCAATGCAAGGTGCCGGAATTCTGTCGCACAGTGATTGATAATTTGCCTGTACTTCGGCCATAGAGGGGTCGACCACATTGGCTACCCAAGCTGCCAAGCTCAAACCGGATTGCAAAATAGACTGCACCGTTAATAAACTGTGGTTAATACAACCCAGACGTAACCCTACGACCAATATCACGGGGGCTGCAATGCTGACGGCAACATCCGCCAAGGTCTCTTGATCATTGAGAGGAACCATCCAGCCACCTGCACCCTCGATAATCGTGAAGTCAGCCCGGTCCATGTGCTTGAGACAATGCTGAGTCAACAGCTCCATGCTCAGCGATTGCCCTATCAGTTCTGCGGCAATGTGAGGAGCAATAGCAGGCTCTAGAGCTACTGGATTAACAATGTTGTAGTCAACCTGAGTTGAGCTATGCCCCAAAAGCTTTAAGGCATCTTCATTTTTGAGCTGGCCGTTGATCATAGTGCAACCGGCCGCCACGGGTTTTAAGCCGAGGGTTGATAAACCTCGCTGATAGGCCCTTTGCAACAAAGCAGAGCTGACGAGCGTTTTACCCACATCGGTGTCAGTACCTGCAATAAAAAAAACAGACATCAAGCCCCTCTCTGCTGGCGTTGTTTGGATAATTTAGCGGGAGTATTCTTTGCAAACAAATTGATGATGATGGCCACCATCATCAATATTGGTGATATGACTAAAGAGCCATAGAAACCAACAACAAACAGAAAATCACTGGAATGAAAATACCTCATCAACAAGTAAAACCAAGCAACCAATAACAAACCCGTTATCATAAACAAAACAATCACCAAAGTGATCAAGCGCCCTGGGCATCGATTGACTTGATCCCGTGAATATTCCATCAATTACCCTCCCCTTTATCGTTACCCCATAATGCGAGTATAATGCGTATTCACTCTCATAGGAAACTGAGATGCGCTTTCTCTCTAGTGATTTTTTATTGCGCTTTTTTCCAGCACAGGTCTTGGCACGATTTTACAGTGATCATGGGCTGCGTCATAGTGCCGCCTTGGCATTTAGTTCACTTTTAGCCTTAGCGCCTATGCTGGCCATTGTCTTTTCAGTACTTTCGCTGTTTTCTGCCTTCGATGAACTAGGCAACAATGTCGAGCACTTTGTGTTCCAGTGGTTAGTTCCCAGTGCCACGGATGATATTCAATATTACTTAGAGCAATTTGCAACAAGAGCCGGCAAAATGACCGTCATCAGTGTATTTGCTTTCTTTGTTACCACACTGATTTTGTTAAATAACATTGAAAACTCACTCAATGAAATTTGGCGCTCTAGCAATAAAAGACCCATTGTGCAACGGCTGCTCATCTATTGGGCCATGGTCACTCTGGGCCCTATTTTGATGGGCGCTAGTCTTTCGCTCTCAACTTACTTACTGTCATCCGAAATGCTTAATGATTTCAATGAACCGCTGGTACTCGGGGCTTTGTCTCTGGAAATATTGCCTTTCACTTTTGAAATGATCGCATTCTTTTTACTTTACACAATTATGCCCAACACCAGCATAAAATGGCGTTATTCACTCGTTGGCGCTATTGTAGCCGCCATTTTGTTTGAATTAAGCAAATGGGGCTTTAGCTTATTTATTAAAAACTTTAGCAACTATGAACTCATCTATGGCGCCTTTGCAAGCTTACCCATTTTTCTTATTTGGATTTATGTATCTTGGATTGTGACCTTTCTAGGTGCTGAAGTCGTGGCTATTTTGGGTGATTGTGATAGTGTTGAAACCATTGAAGAAGCTGAGGCTCAACAAAAAGCCCGCAATGAAAAAGACTGCCAATAAAAATAGGCCAGCAGCGCAATAGATCACCTGATCTATTGCGACCTTTTTATAATGGCATCCAAAACGGTCGTTGCAAATGCGCCCGTAGGCAAACGAAAGCGCACTAGCCAATCATTGTCTTGCCACTCAGAGCTCACCAACTCAGGGAAAAGCACCAAATCCCGACGCTCCTGCTTTAAACCTAAATGTTCCAAACGCTCACACCAAACCGAAAAATCTTCTAATACGTCTGACTCAAGCGCCAAGGTCTCCTCTCGAACCAAAGGTCGCCCTCGACCCCACAAGGGTCCAGTTGGCAAATCGCTAGAGCTATCACCAGATAATACTCGGTTCCAAGTATCATTCTGCACTCGAGCGGCAAGCACCTGATTAAACAAATAGGAGCGAGCTGCTGACAACACCATAGCCCGATTCTGCCTCCCTGGCGACTTACCTTCTACAAACCATTGCTCAACCGCCGTCAAGTTGGCGCCACCATTTCCAAAACGCTGCTCACCAAAATAATTTGGCACGCCCGCAACTGCCAGCTCATGTAATTGATCAGACAAAGCCTTTTTTTCGTTATCACTTAATCCTATGCCATTATCAATGCTCTCTACATCTCTCAAACGAATACAAAACTCATTCGCTTGATGCCCGCCCAAACGCAATTTTTTTTGATGACGACTCACCACCAGGACTCGAACACCTTCATGATCACCAAGGGCTGCCCAATCAACTGTAGGCCTATGAGGGAGATAAACACTAAACCATTGACGAGTGACAGCGTGGCGATCCTTACGCCCACAAAAACCGATATCTTGCTCACGAACACCGGCTAATTTCGCAATTAAACTGGCTACCCAACGAGTATTTTGGCCTCTCTTTTCGATATGTAATAAGACATGCTCGCCATCGCCCGCAGGCTCAAAACCGAGAACCTCATTCACATAAAAATCCTCTGGCTGCTGCCTAAAAAAACCAGTCATTGAGGGAATTGAAAATGGGGAAGGAAAGTCAAGAGCTAATAAGTTCATCATGGTTTACAACAATTAAGGCCCATCCATGGGCATTGCGAATCGTTTAGTCTCTAATGATACCGGCGTCAGGATCATTATAAACTTGCTCATCCAATTTATTTTCACTTCTCGCAACGATCACTGAAACCATCGCATCACCTGTAACGTTAACCGCCGTGCGGATCATATCGAGAATACGATCAATACCTAGAATCAAACCAATACCCTCGATAGGGATACCCACCTGAGCAAATACCATGGATAACATGATCAGGCCAACACCGGGAACACCGGCTGTACCAATAGAGGCCAATACAGACATCAATACCACCGTCACATAACCCATGATATCCAGATCAACACCGTAAATATTGGCAATAAAAACCGTCGCCACACCTTGCATGATCGCTGTGCCATCCATGTTAATGGTCGCACCAAAAGGTACCGAAAAAGAAGCTACAGATTTATCCACACCCATGCGTTCAGTCACTGTTTTTAACGTCACAGGAATGGTAGCATTTGAGCTTGAAGTACTAAAGGCAAATGTCTGGAAAGTCCTTGCCTTCGACAAAAAACGAACCACACTCATTCGGGAGAAAAGTTTCAAAAAGACACTTTGTGTAACAAACAGATGAAAGAAAAGACAAAAAACCAATACCAAAAAGTAACTTAGGATTTGCTCTAACAACCCCAACCCTAAGTTGGCAATAGAGCGTGCAATCAATGCAAACACCGCATAGGGCGCCAAGCTCATAATCACATTGACCATTTGCATCATCGCCTCATTCGCTGACTCTACCCAGGACACAATTGAGTGCGATTTCTTACCGGCCTTTAACAAAGCAATCCCCAGTAAAATAGCAAAGAAAATGACCTGTAGCATTTCACCGCTGGCCATCGCTTGAATTGGGTTGTTAGGCACAATATTACTGATAACCTCAACAATACCGGGTGCTTCTTTAATCGCTACATTCTGGCTTTGTGCGATACCTTTTAAACTTTCAGCTTGCGACTCATCCATGCCGCTACCAATATCAAAAAACACCGCTATACCGATAGCCGTAGAGATCGCAATCGCTGTCGTCAATAAGTATAAAATAAAAGATTTGCCACCGATGCGACCCAAATATTTAAGATCACCTATACCACACACACCGCACACTAATGAAAATAAAACCAGTGGTACCACTAGCATTTTTAAAGCATTGACGAACAGATTGCCAATTAATGCAAAGACACCATCCACCAAATACACCTGAGCGGAGGATGCGCTTAGAGTACCATCCGTTTGCATCCCTGTTAGGCCCGCATAATTTAATAGTAAACCCGTAGCAATCCCCAAAAACATACCAATCATTACTTTCAGGGTTAGGCTCATTTTTTTTGCATGTGTAGTCATTCTGTTCTCCGATAATCTGGATGCTAGGACATTTTGACAACTGGACGGCGAATGTTTTAACACTCGTTAAACACAGGAATACGTTGGTTAGTTAGTCAAAAACTGTACGGGCGGGCACTTTATAGAGATTCTTGGTATTCGTCAATTGTTAGCCTTGTCCAATATGAAGTGATCCTGAAGTGAGTTGGTGTTTCTAGCATGAAATGATCCTGAACTGGGCATGACGTATCGGCACCAATAGAGGCAGGTTGGTTAATGTTAATTCGAGCTGACAGTTTATTATTATTGACCTCTCCATGCCAGCACATTGTTCCCTGGCGGCGTGTGG